>CAYVJM010000001.1:0-28060 GCA_964451695.1 uncultured Lentisphaerales bacterium
GCTTCGAGTTCATGGCGCGCGGGCTCGTGGACGGCTTCATCTCGGGCCGCCACCGCAGTCCGCGCAAGGGCTTTTCGGTCGAGTTCGCGGAGCACCGGCAGTACGTGCCGGGCGACGACATCCGCAACATCGACTGGCGCGTGCTCGCGCGCAAGGACCGCTACTACGTCAAGCAGTACATGGAGGAGACGAACCTGCGCGCCACGATCTTGCTGGACTGCTCCGGCTCGATGGCGTACGCGGGCGCCGCCGCGGCGTCGTTCGAGGGGCGCGTCCTTTCCAAGTTCGACTACGCGCGCTATCTCGCCGCCGCGCTGGCCTACCTGCTCGTGGGGCAGCAGGACGGCGTGGGGCTCGTGACCTTCGACAGCCGCATCCGCGACTTCCTCCCGGCCAAGGCGATGGCCTCGCAGGTGCGCCACATCCTCCACCGCATCGACGCCGCCGAGCCGGGCGGCGAGACCGCGCTCTCGGACATCTTCAACGAAGTCGCCGAACGCATCCCGCACCGCGGCGTCGTCATCATCGTCAGCGACTTCTTCGACGACACGGCGGCCCTGGTCAAGGCGCTCCATCACTTCACCTTCCGCAAGCACGAGCTGATCCTGCTCCACGTGATGGCGGAGGAGGAGCTGCGCTTCCCCTTCAACAGCTTTGCGCACTTCCAGGACCTCGAGTCGCCTCTCGAGCTCCAGCTCGACCCCAAGACGATCCGCGCCCTCTACCTCGAACGCATCGACGCCTTCGTCAAGACCCTCAAGGAGGGGAGCGGCCGGATGCAGGCGGACTACGTGCCGATCAACACCCGCGACCCCTTCGAGAAGACGCTCGCCGACTATCTGGTGCGCCGACGCACCGGGGCGGGCTGACAACGGGATTCCGACGCATGCAATTCATTCACACGGCCATGCTCCTCGGTCTGCTCGCGGTGGCGATCCCCGTCGTCATCCACCTGCTGAACCGCAAGAACCTCGCCACGATCCGCTGGGGCGCGATGCGCTTCCTCCTGGACTGCGTGCGCCGCCGCCGTCGCCGCGTCCTCCTCGAGGAGATGCTCCTGCTCGCCTGCCGCTGCCTGATCCCCGCGCTGGCGGCGCTCGCCTTCGCGCGCCCCTTCATCCAGCCCGATTCGCGCATCCCCTGGGCGGTCGTGATGCCGATGACGCTGCTCGCGATCACCGGCTTCGGCATCAGCTTCGCCCTCTGGCAGCAACCCCGCTGGCGTCGCGGCCTCCTCATGGGCTCGACGGCGCTCTTCGTCCTCGCCCTCGCCGCCATCCTCTTCGAACGCCAGCTCAACCTCCGCCGCTTCGGCCGCGGCGCGCACAAGGACGTCGTGCTCCTCGTCGACGGATCCTCCTCCATGGCGATGGTCTCCGAGGGGCGCAGCAACTTCGAGCGCGCCTGCGAAGAGGCGCAGAAGTACATCGACGAGGCGCCCCGCGGCACCGCCTTCAGCATCGTCCTCGGCGGCCCCGTTCCGCAGGTGCTCAATCCGGTGCCCATCTCCGACAAGCGCATCCTGCGCGAGACGCTCGCCCAGCTCAAGCCCGTCCACGGCACCCTCCAGATCATGGGCGCGCTCACCGCCTCCGCCGTGACGCTCGCCTCCGGCAACAACGCCGTCAAGCAGATCGTCGTCATCGGCGACGGCCAGACCGTCGGCTGGAACCTCGGCGCCCCCGAGCGCTGGAAGACGATCCAGCAGATCTTCGCCCAGCTCTCCACGACGCCCCAGGTCGTCTGGCGCACGCTCCCGCTGCCCGCCTCCATCCGCAACGTCGCCGTCGTCGATGTGACCCTCGCGCGCGCCGTCGTCGGCACCGACCGCGAGGTGGGCATCCGCGTCACCATCCGCAATACGGGCGGCGAAGCCGTCACGCCCGACGCCGTCACCGTGAAGGCGGACGGCGCGGTCCTCGCGAGCCAGTCGCCCCCCCAGCTCGAGCCGGGCGCCAGCCACACGCTGCTCTTCCAGCATAAGTTCGTCAAGCCCGGCGCCGCCCTCGTCGAAGCCGTCGTCGCCGCCCAGGACGACCTGCCCGCGGACGACGTCTACCGCCGCGTCGTCCAGGTCGTGGACGCGCTCAAGGTGCTCATCGTGGACGGCAGCGCCGCGTCCGGCCTCTTTGCCAAGTCCTCGACCTTCGTCGCGCTGGCGCTCCGCCCCGAGCTGGCGCGCCTCCGGGGCGGCGCCACCGCCGCCGCGGCGGACTTCCTTCTCGACCCCCAGGTGGAGCCTGCCGTCGCGGCCGCCGCGCGGACGTCCTTCACGGGCTTCGGCGTCGTCGTCCTGGCCGACGTTCCGAAACTGCCGGACGCCGCCGCGAAGGCGCTCGCCGAGCACGTCGCCGCCGGCGGCGGGCTGCTCGTGCTGCCCGGCGCCTCGGCCTCCCCGGCCTTCTACAACGGCTGGACGCTCGACGGCCGCGCGATCCTGCCGCTGCCCCTCGGGCGGTGGCGGAGTGTGGACGCCGCCACGCCGGGCGATCCGATCGATCCCAACGGCTTCACGCACGACGCGCTGCGCGGCGTGCGCACGGGCGGCGACCTGGGCGGCGTGCGCCCGCTCCAGCTCTGGACGCTCGACGAAGGGCTCTCCGGTGCCGCCCACGTCGCGGGCCGCCTCGCCTCGGGCGCTCCGTTCATGGCCGTGCGGCCCTTCGGCCGCGGCACCGTGGCGCTGGCCGCGTTCCCGTTCGACGCCACCGTCTCCGATCTGCCTGCGCGGCGCAGCTTCGTGCCGCTCATGCACGAGCTGGCCTACCACCTCGCCCGCCCCGTCTCCGCGGACTTGAACCTCCTCCCCTCGGAAGGCGCCACGATCCTGCTGGCCCCGGCCGCCGGCGCCGTCGCCGGGGACGCCGGCGGGCGCGGCCTCGTCGGCCGCTACTTCAAGCGCCAGGGGCTGCGTGGCGAGTCCCTGCGGCGCGTTGATTCGAAGATCGACTTCAACTGGGGGACGGGCAGCCCGATGAAGGGAATCCCCGGCGACCGCTTCTCGGTCGTCTGGACCGGATCGCTCGTCCCGCCGGTCTCGGGCCAGTACGCGTTCAGCCTCGACTTCGACGATCGCGCCTCGCTGACGATCGACGGGCGCGCGCCCTCCGGCCCCCTCGCGCTCGATGCGGGGCGTCCGCACGCCCTGCGCATCACGCTGGAGGAGGATTGGGAGCACGCCTACATCCACCTCTTCTGGTCCCGCGACGGCGGGCCGAAGGAGATCGTGCCTCCCGAGGCGCTCAGCCCGGCCTCGCCGGGCGGTGGCGAGGGCTCCGGCGACATCGTCGACATCCTCGACCCCAACGGCGAGCGTTTCCACGGCGAAATCTTCGCCGCGGAGGGCGGCCTGTCGCTGCGCGTCGCCCGCAGCCTGACTCCCGGTCTCTACCAGGTCTCCGTTCCCTCGGCGTTGGCGCCGCGCCTGGCGGGCGTGACGGCGGCGGACGGCCGGATCCTCTTCAGCGTGGCGGCTGGCTCGGAGGAGAGCACGCTGGAGGCGCTGTCGACGGCTCAGACGGAATTCCTGCTCAAGTACATTTCGCTCTCGACGGCCACGCGCATGGAGGACGTGCTGAGCGCGCTGCGCGGCCAGGCCTTCGGCAAGGAAATCTGGCGGATTCTCGCCTTCGCGGCGTTCGCCTTCCTCGTCGCGGAAGTCGCGCTCACGCGGTGGATTTCGATCCAGCGGCGGATGGGCGACGAGCGGGACGTGGACTTCACCAACGCGGGACGGGCCGGGACGGTCGCGTTCCGGGATTCGCTCGCCCAGATTCGCGAGCTGCAAGACGGCTGATTTCGGAGGCGGCGGCGCGACTATGGACCAGAACATCGCAAGAACGGACATCCTTCCACCGACCGTGCCGACCCTGGCTCTGTGGGGCATGGCGCTCACGGGCCTGGCGGTCTGGATCGTCGCGCATCGGCTGGTCGCGCGCCGCGCCGGGTTCCCGGCGCGCACGCGCCTGGCGATCCTCGCGCCTGTCGGCACCGCCGCCTCGTGGCTCGTCATGCAGCTCATGGCGCGCCACCTCTTCCTCGCGGCCCCCGTCCATCTGCTGCTCATGGCGCTTCTCGGCGGCGGCGGGGTCGAGGCGGTCTCGCTGCTCTACGCCCGAGAAAGTTCGCGCCTGCCGCGCCTCCGCGGCACCGCGCTCGTGGCCTGCCGCATCGCCGCGCTGCTCGCGATCCTCTTCATGTTGCTCCAGCCGGTCAAGGTGGGGGAGAAGACGCGCACGATCCGCCGCCGCGTCGTCGTGCTCCTCGACGACTCCGCTTCGATGCAGTTCGTCGATCGCCACTGGACGCTCGTCGAGCGGCTCGACGTCGCCACGGCGCTCGGTCTGCTCAAGGCTTCCGGTCCAGATCTCAAGGGCTTCGCCGGCGACGTTTCCGAGGCGGTGGAACGCTTCGCGGTGCTCCGCCAGCTCGGGGCGGCGCCCGGGGCGGAAGCGGGCGCCGCGGGGGACGCCGCGGCCACCGCAAAGACCGTTCGCGACATGCTGGTGCGCCGGACGGATGCGATGGAGGCTCTCGCCGCGGCAGTCCCGGCGCAGGAGCATGTCGAGCTGCATGACAATCTCGGGCGCGTCGCCCAGTTCATCCGGGACAACGTGATCCCCGGCCTCGAACGGCTCGCCGCCAGCGAGACGGAGAAGGATCGCGCGTCCCTTGTCGCCGGATGCGCGGACGCCCTTGCGCAGATCGCCCAGATCGCGCCGTCCCTCGAGCCCGCCGGCGCCATCGCCGCCTTCGGCGCGCTCGACGCCCCGGCGCGCGAGGCCGTTCTGGCCGCCTCGGACACGACTCGCGCCGCGATCGCCGCGCGGCTGCTGCGCGAGAAGGGGGCGCGGCCCGAACCGCTCCTCGACCATCTGCGCGCCCGCTACGACCTCGACATCTACCGATTCGGCTCGATGGCGCAGTATGCGAGCGGCCTCGAAGACGCGAAGCCGGAAGACGCCGCAGACGAGGCGGCGGCGGCTCGGCTCCAGGCCTTCCGCTCCGCCACGGATGTCACCGCCGCGCTGGAGAACGCGCTCAAGGAGATCCCTTCGGAGGAACTGGCCGGCTTCCTCCTCGTCACGGACGGCCGCCACAACGGCGACGCCGGCGTCGACGCCGTGGCGCGCCGCCTCGGCAGCTCCGGCATGCCCGTGTCCTCGATCGTGATCGGCGGTTCCCAGCCCCCGCTCGACGTCGCGTTGGCCGACGTGCGTTCGCCGGACTCCGTCTTCCTCGGCGACAAGGTGCGGATTTCGGGCGCGCTGACCGCCACCGGCGCCTCGGGCCGCGAGACGAAGATCGTCCTGATGCTCGGCGACGAGGCGATCGACGAACAGCGCGTCTACATCGAGAACAACGACTTCGCCAAGGAGTTCCGCTTCACCCACCTTCCGGCTGAGAAGGGCGTGCTGCGCTACACGGTCGCCGTGGAGGCGATCGCCGACGAGGCGTTCCCCGACAACAATCGCTGGAGCGTCGACGTCTCCGTGACGGACGACCGCACGAACGTGCTGCTCGTGGACGCGCGTCCGCGCTGGGAATTCCGCTATTTGCGCAACCTTTTCTACGGGCGCGACAAGTCGGTGCACCTGCAGGAGTACCTGATTCATCCGGACCTGGTCGAGGGCGCGCCGGCGGACCGGCTCCCGCCCGCCTCCGCCGCGCGGCGCTTCGGCGATTCCGAATCGGGCGACTATCCCGCAGGCCGCGACGCCTGGCGGAAGTTCGACGCGATCATCCTCGGCGACCTCGATTCGACCGAGCTGCCTGACTCGGTCGTCGAGGACATCCGCTACTGCGTCGAGGAGCGCGGCGCGCTGCTCGTCGTCATCGCCGGCCCCGAGGCGATGCCGCACCGCGTCCGCAGCGCGACGTTGCGCGAGATGCTCCCGGTGGTCTTCACGCCTTTCGACGGGGATCGCCGGACGCCGCCGGAGGCGGAGTTCTACTTCCGCCTCACGCCGGCCGGCCGCGGTCATCCCGCGATGATGCAGTCCAGCTCGTCCTACGAGAACGAGTCGATTTGGGGCGATCTGCCCGTGATGCGCTGGCGTCTTCCGGTGGACGGCGTGAAACCCGGTGCCGAAGTTCTGGCCTATGCGGTTCCCGCGGACGCCGAGGACGTGTCGGCGGCGCAGCTCGCGGTGCGCGAGATCGAGGAGGATCCGGAGGCGGCGGTGCGCCGCCTCGCGGAGCTGCGCGAAATGCAGGCTCGCAACGCGCTTGTCGTGGCGCGCGGCTTCGGCCAGGGCAAGGTGCTGATGCTCAATACGGACCAGACGTGGCGCCTGCGCTACCGCGTCGGCGACACCCGCCACCACCGCTTCTGGGGGCAGGTGCTGCGCTGGGGCGCGGGCGAGAAGCTGCGCGCCGGCAACACGTTCGTCCGACTCGGCACGGACAAGCTGCGCTACAAGCCCACGGAGCCCGTGAAGGTCTACGCCCGCGTCTCCGACGCCCGGTACAACGCGATGAACGGGCTGAAGCCGACCGTGGAGCTGGCGTCGGAAGGTCGCGTGGTCAAGACGATGGCGCTGACCTGGCGGGAGGACTCCAATGGCTTCTACGATGGGTTGCTCGATCCGATCCCCGATCCGGGGCTCTACACGATCGCCTTCTCGTGCGAGCCGGCGCGTCGCGCGCTCGGGGGCGAATATCCCGAGAATCTCCAGACGCGGTTTGTCGTCGTCACGGCGGACAAGCCGGCGGAATTCGTGGCGGTGACGGCCTCGCGCGACGTCCCGGAGAAGCTCGCCACGATGACGGGCGGCCAGGCGGTCGGGCCGTCGGGTGTCGAGACGGTCTGGGATGCGTTTGGCGAGGGCAATCGCGTGATGCACGAGCGCACGGAGCTTCCGTTGTGGAATTCCGGGCTGCTGTTTCTGCTGGTGGCGGGGCTGCTGACCGCCGAATGGCTGGTGCGCAAGCGCTCGGGCATCGCCTGAGGCGTGGCGGAAGGGGAAAGTGACATGAAGATTGGAATGCGCAAGACGGGCCAGGCAGACGCCTCGGCGGTCTCGTTCGACGCGCTGCCGGCGGACATCGCGGCCAAGTTGCGCCAGACGGCGCGGCGCATCCAGGCGATCATCTGGATGCGCGGCCTTCTCGCGGTCGTCGCCGCGCTGGCCGTCTCGATCCTGGCGATCATGGCGGTGGACGCGATGGTGACGATCTACGCCTCCGGCGTCCGCTGGGCGCTATGGGGCTGCGGGGTGGCGGCGGTCGCGGCGACCGCGTTCCGCATGCTGGTGCGCCCGCTGTCGAAGCCCTTCACGCCCGCGAGGCTCGCGGCGCTCATCGAGCGCAACCATCCCGAGTTGGAGGAGCGCCTCTCCACGGTCGTCGAGCTGCTCTCCGAACCGGGTACCGTGGCGGAGGGCTCGTCGCAGCTCCTCGAGGTGCTCACGGTGGATGCCGTGCGCGACGTCATGCACGTGTCGCCGCGGCGCGAATTCACCGCGCGCACCGTGAAGCCCAAGCTCGTCGCCGCGGCCATCGCGCTGGGCGTACTGGCGTTGCTCTTTGCGATCTGGCCCAAGTCGATGGGGCGTCTCGTCCTTCGCGCCGTCCTGCCCTCCGCGCAGGTGGACAACCTGTACGCGGAGAATCTCGCCGTGACGCCCGGCGACGCCTTTGTGCTCAAGGGGCAGCCCCTCGCGTTCGAGCTGGCGATCGCAGGCGGCCATCCGCAGCGGGCCTTCCTGCGGACGCAGTACTCGGGGCGCGTCGGCGAGGTCGTCGAGCGGATGCGCCAGACCTCCTCCGAGAAGGGCGAGGGCGAGGAGGTCCGCTACTTCCAGCACTTCATTCCGGAGGTGGCGGAGTCCTTCCGCTACCGCGTCGCGTGCGGAAGCGCGCTGACGCGCTTCTACGCGATCGAAGCCGTGCCGATCCCCGCCTACACGAACCTCGCGATCTCCTGCGCCTACCCGGACTACACGGGCGTCGGCGTCCGTGAAAACCCCGTCGGCGAGATGGCGGTCGAGGCCGTGGCGGGCAGCCGGATCACGATCGGAATCGAGCCCGAGCGACCGCTGACCACCGCCTTGGTCCTCGCCGACGGCGAGCATCTCGGCGTGCTCGGCGAGGACGGACGCGTGACGTGGACGTTCGAGCTGGGCGAGGCGACGGCGGGCCTTTGGAGCGTGCGGCTCAACGACGAGCACGGCTTCACGAACGCGCCGGCCTTCCATCCTGTCCGGACCGTCAAGGACACCCCTCCCGAGGTCGAACTCGTCGAGCCCGACCGCCTGGCCCTGACGCTCCCGCCGCATGGGACGCTCCCGATCGCGTTCATCGCGAAGGACGATTTCGGCATCAAGTCGGCGGAGCTGCGGGCCGGCGCCGGCCGCGAGCCGATCGCGCCCGTGCGGACTGTGGCGATCGCGCAGGAGTCGCCCGGCGTGTGGCGCGGCGCCGATGCGATCGAGCTTGGCAAGCTCCAGACGGACGCCTCGGGCCGCGCGCGGGTCCAGATCGTGGTGGGCGACGGCCTTCCCGAGTTGCTCGGCGGCCCGCAGCAGGCGTTCAGCGCCGTGATCGAAATCACGATTGACAAGGCGGCGCAGTCGCTCGGCGCCCAGCTTTTGCAGGAGCAGTACGAGAAGATCGCGGCCGCCGCGGACGCGGTGGCCGATGCGCTCGAGGTGGCCCGCCGCGAGGCGAAGGCCGCGCTGGACGAGATCGACCGCCAGGCGGACGAGCCGGCCGTGCGGCGGCTCGGGGCTTCGCAAGCCGCGATCGTCAAGGCCGAGACGCTGATCCGCGACGCGTTGACGGCTGCCGAGGACGGGCCGTTCGCCGATCTCCTCCCCGAGATGCGCCGCCTCCTCGAGACGCGGGTCGCGCCAGCCCATTCGCAGGCGGACGTGGCGATGCTCTCCAACCCCTCGGAACGGCGTCGGGAGACGGTCGAGTTGCTGGCGATCCTCGATGGGGCCCTCGAGGCGGCCAAGAAGCTGGCCGAGGCGATCGACGAACGCAAGGAGCAGATCGAGGAAGCGACGGAGATGACCGATCTCGCCGACCGCCAGGAGTCCCTCGCGGAGGAGGCGAAGCAGGCGGAGGACGAGAAGCCGATGACGTCGGAGGAAATGGAGGCGTGGCGCAAGGAGCAGGAAGCCCTCAAGCAGGAGTTCGAGCAGAAGGCGCAGGACCCTGCGGCGCCGGAGCCGCTGGAGGCCGCCCGGAAGCAGACGGAGGAGCTGGCCGGCAAGATCGACGACTTGAAGAAGGAGCAGGAGCAGCTTCGCGACACGACGGCCAAGCTGGACGATCCCGAGTCCCGCGCGGAGGCGGAGGCCGAGCTGGCGAAGCAAACCCCCGAGATGCCCGCCGACACCGCGCCCGAGGCGCGCGCGGAGGCGCTGCAGGAGGACATCGCGAAGCGCGCGGATGCGCTCAAGGACCAGGTGTCCGAGATGGCCGACGATTTCAAATCCCCCGGTGAAGCGTTCGAGGATCTGACCAAGCCCGTTTCCGAGCCCCTCGACGGCGCTTCCGAAAGCATGGACAAGGCCAGCCAGGAGGCGCAGGAGGCGGGCGACAAGCTGGACGTGGCGCCGCCGCAGGAGGGAAGCCCCGAAGCGAAGCCCGATCTGAAGGGCGCGGGCGAGAAGATGGACGACGCGGCCGAGAACATGGAGACCGCGTCCGAAGCGCTCGACAAGGCCGGCCAGGCGATGGACGAACTCGCCGGCAAGCTTGACCAGATGGCCAAGGAGGCGGCGGAGGCCGCCAAGGCCGCGATGGAAGCCGCGATGGAGGCCGCAAAGGAGGCGCAGGGAGAACCTCAACAGGGTGAACCGCAACAGGGCGAACCGCAACAGGGCGAACCCCAGCCGCCGCAGCCGGGCGCGCCGCAGCCGCCGCAGCCGGGCGCGATGCAGAAGGCCGCCGCCGAGGCCCAGAAGGCGGCGGAGCAGATGAAGAGTCTGGCGGAGCAGTTGGCGCAGCAGGCCGGGCTTCCGCAGCCCGGGCCGCCTGGACAGCCGCCGCCGCCGGGGAAGCCGGGCGAGCCGTCTCCGGATGCTCAGGAAGGAAAGCCCTCTGATAGTCCCCAGGCCAAGGGCGAGCAGGGAGAAGGGAGCGCGCTGGACATCGCGACTGACTGGTTCAAGACGCGGGGCGAGATGTCCGAGGAGGCGCTGGACGCCGCGCTGGAGTCGGTTCCGGCCGAGTACAGGGAGCTGGTAAAGGCGTACTTCACCGAGCTCTCGAAGGAGGCGAAATGAGACCGACGAGAGGGTGGGGAAGTCGTTTTGCGGCGTGCGCGCTGGCGTTGTTCGCGATGGGGACCCGAGGTCAGGACGCGTCGTTCGACACGGAGGTCGACAAGTCGATCGACGCGGGCCTCGCGTATCTGGCGGGCGTGCAGCGGCCAGACGGTTCCTTCCCCGGCGAGCACGGACAGGGCGGGGCGATCTCGGCGCTGGCCGGCATGGCGTTTCTGGCCAAGGGCTATGTGCCCGGCGAGGACGCCTACGGAGTGTGCCTCGACAAGTCGGTCGATTACATCCTAGGCGTCGCCGACGCGAACGGATTCTTCGGCGCGAAGCAGGAGGGCAACGGCAAGATGTACGCGCACAGCATCTGCACGCTCTTCCTCTCCGAAGTCTCGGGCATGGTGGACGCCGAGCGGCAGAAGCGCCTCGATGCGCTGCTGCCCAAGGCGGTGAAGATCCTTCTCGACGCGCAGAACATCAAGAAGGGCGAGCGAGACACGGGCGGCTGGCGATATCAACGGACCTCCAACGACAGCGACATGTCCTGCTCAGGCTGGGCGCTGATGGCGTTGCGCTCGTGCCGGCTCAACGGCGGGCGCGTGCCGTCTGACGCGATCGAGCGCGCGGTGGCCTACGTCAAGCGCCACCACGACCCCGCCCAGGGCACCTTCGTCTACCAGAAGGGGGGCGATTCCTACGCGGTGACACTCACGGGCGCGGGGATCCTCTGCCTGGAGCTGTGCGGGCGGCACAACGATCCGGATACGTTGCGGGCGGCGCGCTACCTGATGCGCGTCTATCGCGAACTCGAGAACCAGGATCGCGCCTTCTACGGCATGTACTACACGGCGCAGGGGCTTTTCCAGATTGGCGGCGAGGGCTGGAAGGTGTTTTCGAGTTGGATGTATCGCACGTGGATCCCGAAGCAGGGTAGCGATGGCGGCTGGGGGAGCGACCGGGAGACGAGCCGTCCCTACTGCACCTCGCTCATGCTGCTGGCCTTCACCGTCCCCTACCGCCAACTCCCGATCTACCAGCGCGACGAGACCGTGGACGAAGAGTAGAGCGGGACGCCACCGGATGCGAAATGAGGTGGCGGAGCGCGCTTGCAGAAGGCGTGGCAGGGGTCAGTGCGAGGGCGCGTAGGCGGCGACGATTTTGGCGATCACGCGGGTCGTCGAAAGACCTTCGACCATGTCCGCGAGGACGACGCGCCCGCCGTGCGCCTCCACAATGTCACGTCCGCTGACGTAATGCGCCCAGTCGCGCCCCTTGACCAGCACGTCGGGCAGGATTTGCGCGATGAGGTCCTTCGGCTCCTCCTCGTCGAAGATCACGACGTAGTCCACGGCCCGCAACGAGGCCAGCAGGATCGCGCGGTTGGCCTCGTCGACGACCGGCCGCAACGGCCCCTTGTTGCGCTTGACCGAGGCGTCCGAATTGAGACCTACGCAGAGGGCGTCCCCCTGCTCCCGCGCAAACGCCAGGTACGTCACATGGCCGGCATGCAGGATATCGAAGCAGCCGTTCGTGAAGACCAGCTTCCGTCCGGCGGCGTGAAGCCGGTCGCGCTCGGCGCGCATTTCGGAGGCCGTGAGAATCTTGCCTTGCAGGGTGTTCATGGGTAGGGTGAAGGGGCTAGGGGCTAGGGACTAGGGTTCAGTTTCAACCATCACAGGCACGCGCGGAGGTCCGCTTCGGCGACGGGGCCGGGGCGGAAGACGCGGACGCCGGCGTCCGAGACTTGGGCGACGGTGCTGGCAACGGTGCCGGCGGCGGGACCGCCGTCGACGAGGATGTCGGCCTCGGGGAGGGCGGCTGCGGCGGCTGCGGCGTCGAGGGCGGGCGGTTCGCCGCTGGCGTTTGCGCTCGTGCAGCGCAGCATCCCGCCGGCGGCGGCGCAGATTGCGCAGGCGGTGGCGTCCGCCGGGACGCGGACGCCTTCGGTGCCGCCATCGGGGCGGTCGAGGACGAGGGTGAGGGCGCCGGGCCAGAAGCGCGCGGCGGCGCGTTGCGCCGGAGCGGAGGCGCGGAGACCCGCGCGCAGCGCGGAGGCGAGCGAGTCCGCGAGGAGCGGAACGGGCTTCGCCGCGTCGCGGCCTTTGAGCGCGAAGAGGCGCGCGAGGGCGTCGGGGCGGTCGGGATGAGCGGCGACGCCGTAGACGGTGTCCGTGGGCATGAGGACGACGCCACCGGCGCGGAGGCAGTCCGCGACGGCGGCGAGGTCGGCCGGGGCGAGAGGGGTGGCGAGGCGCCGCATGCGGCTAGAGGGCGAGCTGGGTCTGGATGCGCGCGTTGGCGGCGACGACCTTCTCGCGGAGTTCGCGTTTGCGGGCGAGGAGCGCGTCGGCGATGCGCGCATCGGCCACCGCGAGGATTTCGGCGGCGAGGAGGGCGGCGTTGGCGCCGCCGGCGGCGCCGAGGGCGACGGTGGCGACGGGGATGCCGGCGGGCATCTGGACCGTGGCGAGGAGGGCGTCGATGCCGTTGACGGCGCCGCCTTGGACGGGGATGCCGATGACGGGCAGGATCGTGTGCGCGGCGAGGACGCCGGCGAGGTGGGCGGCGCCGCCGGCGGCGGCGATGATCACGCGCAGGCCGCGATCGCGCGCGCTGGCGGCGTAGTCGAACGCGATGTCCGGCGAGCGGTGGGCGGAGATGACGCGCACCTCGTGGGGGATGGCGAGTTCGTCGAGGATTTCATGGGCCTTGCTGATCAGGGGCCAGTCGGAGTCGCTGCCCATCACAATGCCGACAAGGGGGGTGTCCATGGGAATCTAGTCCTTTCCTTTGAGTGCGCGGTAGGCGATGTCGGTGCGGTATTGCGCACCGTCGAACTTGATCTTGAGCACGGCGGCGTAGGCGCGCTTGAGCGTTTCGTCGAGGTCGGGAGCGGTGGCGGCGACCCCGAGCACGCGGCCTCCTGCGGTGACGACTTCGCCGTTGGCGAGGGCGGTTCCGGCGTGGAAGACCTGGACGCCCGGGACTTTGGCGGCGTCGGCGAGGCCCGCGATGGGCATGCCTTTGTCGTAGTGGCCGGGGTAGCCGCCCGCGGCCATGACGACGCAGGCGCAGGGGTCGGGGTTCCAGCGGATGTCGCAGTCGGCGAGCTGGCCGGCGATGCAGGCATGCATCGCCTCGGCGAGCGGGGAGGCGAGGCGCGGAAGGATGGCCTGCGTCTCGGGGTCGCCGAATCGGCAGTTGAATTCCAGCACGCGCGGGCCGTTGGCGGTGAGCATGAGGCCGGCGTAGAGGATGCCCTTGTAGACGATGCCGCGCGCCTGGAGTTCGGCGAGGGCGGGCTTGAAGACCTGGCTCTGGACGACGGCGAGCATGTCCGGGGTCATGCACGGGGCGGGGGAGTAGGCGCCCATGCCGCCCGTGTTCGGCCCCAGGTCGCCGTCGCGGAGGCGCTTGTGGTCCTGAGCGGAGGCGAGGGGAACGGCGATGGCGCCGTCGACGAACGCGAGCACGGAGGCCTCTTCGCCGTCGAGAAACTCCTCGACGAGGACCTCGGCGGCGGCGGCGCCAAAGACGCGGTCGACGAACATGGCCTGGATGGCCGCCTCGGCTGCCGCTTCGGTGAGGCAGACGGAGACGCCCTTGCCGGCGGCGAGGCCGTCGGCCTTGATGACGACGGGGATGCCGAATTCGGCGACGGCGCGGCGCGCCTCGTCGGCGGAGCGGACGATGGCGCTGCGGGCGGTGGGGATCTGGGCGGCGGCCATCACGTCCTTGGCGAAGGACTTGCTGCCTTCGAGGCGGGCGGCGGCCCGCCGGGGGCCGAAGGCGGGGACGCCGATGGCGTCGAGGGCGTCGACGAGGCCGAGGCAGAGGGGGGCTTCGGGGCCGACGACGACGAGGTCGGGCCGGTTGGCGCGGGCCCAGTTGACGAGGGCGATGAC
This sequence comes from uncultured Lentisphaerales bacterium, assembly GCA_964451695.1. Taxonomy (GTDB): domain Bacteria; phylum Verrucomicrobiota; class Kiritimatiellia; order RFP12; family UBA3636; genus JAAZAI01. Next base: position 14,135 of record CAYVJM010000001.1, read on the forward strand.
GTCGTCGGCGGGGATGGCGACGTTGGCGGCGACCTCGGCGGTTCCGGCGTTCCCGGGGGCGCAGAAGAGATTGGCGGCGGGGTCGTCCGCGCGGAGTTTCCAGACGATGGCGTGCTCGCGGCCGCCGTTTCCGATGACGAGGATTTTCATGTGGCGGGGGTCGGGGCTGGCGTGGCGGCGGTGGTTTGGGGGGCGGCGGATTCCGTGCGGGGGCGGTGGCGGCGGTGGCGGCTGCGCCGGCGTTTGTGCTGGGTCGGGGGGAAGAGGCTGTCGTGCTGTTCCTCTTCGGTCTCGAACGCCTCGGGATCGAGGGGAGCGCCGTCTTTGGCGGGGCGCTGGCCGGCGTGGCCGGCGATGAACGCCTCGTAGGCTTCGGACCAGGCGTCGATCGCGGCCGTCGCGGACTTGTGCTCGCCTGCGAGGGCGCAGATGCGCCAGAAGGTGAGGGCGGTGTAGAACCACGGCTGGCGGAAGTAGCGGTTGCGGCGGATGCCGGGGTTGAGGTGGTAGGAGAGGGACTCGAGGACGTGGGCCGTGTCCTGGCACATGAGCCGCGGGACGCGCCAGGAGGGCGTGGAGAAGGGGGCCACGAGCGCGTCGGCGATCAGGGTCTCGGCGATGTCCATCGCGTCGATTCGGCCCGCCTCGCCGGCCGCTTTGCAACGGGCGAGGTAGATCGGGGCGAGGAGGACGGCGAAGCGCAGGGAAGTTTCGAAGACGTAGTGCGGGGAGCGGCGGTCGTCGACGACGAGCTGGGCACCGGCGGCGTCGAGCATGGCGAGGTGGCGCCAGAGCGGGGACCTGGCCTTGCCGGATTGGCCGACGTAGGCGTCGACGACGGGGAGGAGCTCGTGCATGAGACCGGTTTCCCAGAGCCCCTTGAAGGCGGCCTCGGCGTGGCCGTAGGTGAAGAGACGGACGATCTCCTCGAAGAGTCGGGGCTTGGAGGCCTGCATGATCTCGCCGCAGTGGCGGGCGATGGCCTTGGCGCTGTCGGCGTGGATCGTGAAGTCGAGGCGTGCGGAGAGGCGCACGGCGCGGAGCATCCGAACGGGGTCTTCGCGGAATCGGATGTTGGGATCGCCGATCGAGCGCAGGACGCCTTTGGCGAGATCGCGCAGACCGCCGGTGTAGTCGATGACCTGGGCGGAGGCGATGTCGTAGAAGAGCGCGTTGACGGTGAAGTCGCGGCGTCTGGCGTCCTCTTCAGGGGTGCCCCAGGCGTTGTCCGCGTTCTGGTAGAGGGCGCCCGGGGTTCCGGCATCGGCCGAGTCGATTTCGTCCGGCTCGGGGGAGCGGCGGAAGGTGGCGGTTTCGATCTGCTTGTCCCCGAAGCGGATCAGGGCGAGGCGGAAGCGCCGGCCGATGAGGAAGGCGTTGCGGAAGAGGCGGCGGATCTGGTTGGGGTTCGCGTCCGTGGCGATGTCGAAGTCCTTCGGCGTGCGGCCGAGGAGGAGGTCTCGAACGCCGCCGCCGACGAGGTAGGCGGTGTAGCCGGCCTTGTTGAGGCGGTGGAGGACGGACGCGGCGTCGGGATCGATGGACTTGGCGGGGAGCGTTTGGGGGATTTTCTTGCGGGTGAGGAACGACATCATGCGTGGGGAGTCCGTTGCGGAGGGCGGGTTCAGGGGTGCGGGGCTTCGGCGGCGCGGAAGCGGCGGCGCTGTCTGCGGAAGTGCGCCAGCATCTTGATGAATTTGATCGCGTCCCGGACGGGGCGGATCTTGCTGCGCTCCGTGCCGTAGACGGTCGAGACGGGCACTTCGCGCATCGCGTAGCCGCGCAGCGCGAGCTGCAGGAGAATTTCGGATTCGGCGGAGAAGCCGCCCGAGGTGCAGGAGAGCGCCACGGGGAACGCCCGTCGGGCGATCAGGCGGAAGCCGCACTGCGTGTCCGTGATCCGGCAGCCGAGCTGGCGACTCAGCAGCCAGCTCATGAAGCGGTTCGTCAGGCGCCGGACGACGGGCATCGTCGCGGCGTCCGCCATGCGGGTGCCGATGACGAAGTCGGGCCGGGACTCGGCGAACGCGTCGAGGAAGCGGCCGATCTCGACGGGCAGGTGCTGCCCGTCGCCGTCGAGCATGACCACGGCGTCCCAGTCGCCAGCCAGGGCGTGGGCGAGACCGGTGGCCACGGCCGGTCCCTTGCCTTGGTTCACCTCGTGCCGGATCACCTTGGCGCCGGCCGCCTCGGCCTCGGCGGACGTGTCGTCGTCCGAGCCGTCGTCGACGACGACCACGGGGTGGCCGAGGGCGACGGTTTCGCTGACGACGGCGCCGATTCGCCCCTGCTCGCGGAAGCAGGGGACGAGGACCAGGACTTTCGGCTTGTCGTTCGGCATGGGCGTCGGGGCGGGGGTGGTTGTTGCGGTTCGCCAGCGCGGGCCCGAACCGCATTTCATGGGCCGCGCGCGCATGAAATTAAACCAGAAACGCCAGGCAGGCACAAGGGAATAGTTGCGCGTGGTTTCTGTTGTCTTCCGGTTGGCAGTTTGCTAGAATGCACAAGAAAAGGGCGGAGCTTTCCGGAACGGAATATGCTGCTGGCAGCGCGTAGGTGGCGCTCCCGGACGGCGCCGCCGGGCGAAGACACTCCTGGAGAGGCACGACATGCAGAAGTTCAACTATGTGGCGCTGGATGCGCAGGGCAAGGAGCAGCGGGGCGTGGTCGAGGCGAAGGACCAGAGCCAGGCGATCGCGGCGCTGCGGCAGCACAACTTGGTGCCGCAGACCGTTTCGCCGGTCGCCGGCGGGGGCAAGGCGAAGTCCAAGTCCATGGGCGCCATGGAGATCAACATCAAGATGCCGGCCTTTCTCCGCGGGCGGGTGAAGCCCAAGGACCTGATGGTGCTGACGCGCCAGCTCGCGACGCTGGTCGATTCCGGCCTGCCGCTCATCCGGGGTCTGCGCATCCTGACGAAGCAGACGAAGAACGCGCAGCTCAAGGATGCGCTCCAGGGAATGGGCACGGCCGTCGAGGGCGGCGCGACGTTCTCCGAGGCGCTGGCGCAGTATCCGAAGATCTTCGACCACCTCTACGTGAACATGGCCAAGGCGGGCGAGGCGGGCGGCGTGCTCGAGCAGTCGCTGTCGCGTCTGGCGGAGTTTCTGGAAAAGGCCGAGAAGATCAAGAACAAGGTCAAGAGCGCGATGACGTACCCGACCGTCGTGCTCATCGTGGCCCTGGGCATCACGGGCTTCCTGATGGCCGCGGTCATTCCGAAATTCGAAAAGGTCTTCACCGACCTCCTCGGCGAGGGCAAGCAGATGCCGCCGCTCACGAAGTTCGTCATGAACCTGAGCAGCACGGTGACGGAGCGGGGGACGGTGATTCCGATCGCCGTGGGCCTGGCCCTGATCTTCGTCGGGACGAAGCTCTGGTACAAGACGGCCACGGGCCGCCTCGTCCTCGACCGCCTGAAGCTCTACATCCCCGGCGTGGGGCCCCTGATCCTGAAGTCCTCGATCGGTCGCTCCACGCGCACGCTGGGCACGCTCATGCAGTCGGGCGTGCCCGTCCTCCAGGCGCTGGACATCGTGCGCGACACGTCGGGCAACGCCGTGATCGCCAACGCCTACCAGGCCATCCACGAGAGCGTCAAGGAGGGCGAGAGCATGACGCCGCCGATGGAGCGCGCGAAGGTGTTCCCGGCCATGGTGGTCAGCATGGTGGACGTCGGCGAGGAGACGGGCGCGCTGCCCAACATGCTCGGACGCATCGCCAACACGTACGACGACGAGGTGGACAACGCCGTCGACGCGATGACCTCGATCATCGAGCCGGTCATGATCGTGTTCCTCGCCGTCGTCGTCGGCACGATCGTCATCGCGATGTTCATGCCCCTCACCACGATCATCAGCGGCATGAGCGGCAACTAGCCGCGCGCCGCGGGAAAGGATCAAGCGCATGAAAGGGAAATCCAACCGCCGCGGAGGCTTCACGCTCATCGAGATCATGGTCGTGATCCTCGTCATCATCCTGCTCGCGGGCATGGTCTTCAAGCTCATGGGCGTCGTTGGCGCCAAGAACGAGGAGGCCAACACCAAGGCCGTCCTCCAGAAGCTGGCCAACGCCCTCGAGGAGTACCGCGCCATCTACGGCAAGTACCCCCCCGTCTACAACTACCCCGGCCTTGGGCAGCCCATCCGCTACGAGTACGCCAACGCCAAGTACCTCGAGGCGGAGGTCGGCCCGGAGTTCGCCCAGACGCTCAAGAACGCATCCAAGGACAAGGACATCTGGGGCGAGGGCGGGCGGCTCTACACCTTCGGCCTGCTATCCTACTTCGTCCCCCGCTACAAGGGCCATGCGGATCGCTCTCCGGCCATCTTCGTCGGCGGCGAGCCGGACGACCCCAAAACCGCCTCGGACGAAAGCGACACGTACAACAAGGACCGGACCATCAACCAGTGGGAGACCCACAACGTCAGGCGCTCCCGCGAGCGCATGAGCCAGTTCGATCTCCAGGAGAATATCGATTCCGCCCGCAAGATCCTGACCCACCTCGACGGTGCGCTCAACGCGGACGGCAGCGTGTCGAGCTACGGCATCATCGGGGGCGGCTGGATCGGTTGCATGTACAATGACATTCCGTACCACAACGACCACCTCTATGTCTTGGACGGCTGGAAGCGCGAGCCGCGCTACCAGTCCAACCCGCCGCACGACACCTACAAGCTTTGGTCCGTCGGTCCCGACGGCGTCAGCGGCACCTCGGACGACATCGTCCTGACAAGCGAATAGGAGCGCGCCGCCCATGAATCCCGTCATCTCATCGCCCCGCAGGGGCTTCACGCTGATCGAGTTGCTCGTCTCCCTCGCCGTCATCGGCATTTTGGCGAGCCTCTTCTACCCCGCGCTCAACAAAATCCGCCAGAAGGCCTGGGACACGTCCGCCCACGAACTCTGCGTCCAGGCCGCGACGGCCTGGAACCAGCTCCTGCTCACCCATCGGCGCTTCCCCTCGCGCGACCTCATCGAGTGGGCCGCCGACCTCGACAAGGACGGCGACGTCGAGAAGGTCGATGGCGACATGGCCTTCCCGATGATGACGGGCACGACGTGCCTCCTCAACTGGTGGAAGCCCACCCATCCGCTCCCCGAGTTCGACCTGCCCAACTACAAGAAGTGGCTCAAGACAGCCGCGCGAGGCAACAAGGAGGTCGACTTCGACGACTGGGACCAGATTCCGGACTGGCCGAACGACCTCGTGCTCGAGCGCTCCGTCGAGCAGAAGAAATGGGGCCTTGTCGCCCCCTGGGCGAACCGCTGGATCAAGAACGCAGCGACGCCCACGACCGAAGGGCTCCAGAACGTCGTCACGGCGACTGTCTGGGTGCTGCTCGATCTCGACGGCGACGGCAAGGTCACGCTGCCCGGTTCTCTGCCCGGCGGCGTCGGGCTCGATTCCGAGGGCAAGTCGCTGATCATTCCCAAGTCCGTCGTCGCCTGGGTTTTCACCGGTTCCAAGCGGGACAAGGTCGTTACAAGCTGGTAGCGTGCGCCGGCGCCGCCGGTCAGGAGGTTTTCGCCATGGACAAGCCATTTTTCAAGCGAACCGCGGGCTTCACCCTCGTCGAACTGCTCATTGTCGTGGGCATTCTCGCCGTGCTGCTCAGCCTGCTCACCCCGGCGATTCTCAAGAACATCGCCGTCGTCAGCGAACGACAGCACGACAACGAGCGCAAGCTGCTCGAGGCCGCGCTGATGGAGTACTGGCACGACCAGGGCGAATGGCCGATTCCGAAGAAGGGCAAGGACGGCTACAAAAAGCCCGATGCCAACTCCCGCTTGTCGTTCCGCTACGACAACTACGTCGTCTTCAACACCCTGCTCCGCAAGTCCCTGCTCAACGAGCGCAGCGGGAAGGACTACATCGACCCCGCCGTCCATACGACGACCCGCGAGAAGTGCGACGAAAAGGACTATCCCAACTTTCTCGTCGCCCGGCTCGTGGACGCCATCGAGGGGGACCACGACGTCAGCGCCCGCAAGGAGCTGACGCTCGTGTACTGGAAGAAGCTCATCGAGTGCCCGGAATGCCCGACCGACGACCTCCGCCGCTTCCAGGGCATCGGGGCCTCGAAATGCAGCAACCCGAACTGCAAATTTCTGAAGTCCAAGGGCTATGCCTATGCGTTTTCGCCCTCCCAGAAGCGACGCTTTGTGAAGGGGCTTCTGCCCTACAGGGTCACGATCGATCTGCTCAACAACCGCGCCATCGTGACCGACGACTAGCCGGGGCGCCGGGCCTCGACACCAATCCCGATCCAAGGAGAATCTGAATGACCAGACAGGACACGCACACGCGAGAAACGCGCCGTCCGCAGGGCTTCACCCTGCTGGAGCTCATCGCCGTGATGGGCATCATCGTGGCGATGTCCGCCATCGTCGTGGGCGGCTACAAAGGGATGATGCGCGCCATCGCCCAGCGCACCGGCGTGGACGCCCTCGCCAAGGCCATCACGCTCTGCCGTCAATACGCCACGATCGACGGCAAGGACACGTACTTCTGGATCACCGGCTTCGACACGTATGTCATCTGCCGCAAGGCCGGCCAGGTCGACGCCAGCACCGAGCGCGTCAGGAACCGCCCGCTCGAAGACTACGAGCGCAGCGCCTGCGGCTACCTGCCCAAGTCGGGCTCCTTCTCCGCCTACTGGATCACCGATTCCTACGCCGATCTCGGTTCGGCGGAGGACTATACGCGCAACATGGACGAAGACGCCAAGGAGGGGGCCGTCGAGCAGATGAAGGAGAAGACCTACAACGGCGGTCTCGTCTTCGACTTCACGGCCGGGGAGGTCGCCAGAATCCGCTATCCCGCCTGGTTTGTCGCCTCCCAGGGCTATTGGATCATCGGCCTCATGGGGCCGGATCGGGAGGACACCCCGCCTGGCTTCAAGCCCAGTAGCGAATACGGCTGGATGGTCGGGCCCGAATACCAGCTCCCCAAGGGCTATGTGTTCGACCCCGGCCATTACCAATACGACAAAACCAGCGGCGAATTCAAGGAGGGCGAGCGCTTCTTCTTCCGCCCCGACGGCACGCCGGACGAGAATACGACGATCACCCTCAACGAGGTCGGCTCCGAGAAGAAGCCCTTCGTCACCATCCGCGGAGACGGGACGATCTCGTGGGACTATCAGGACGGCAAATGAAGGTCAGGGGAGGCCACACCATGCGCGGCATATTCAACAGGACGGGATTCTCCCTCATCGAGGTCAACATGGCGATCCTCATCGCCGCCGGGGGGCTGATGTCGCTCTTCTCGCTCCTCCCGGGCGGGCTTCGCCACAGCGTCATGTCCCAGGAGGATCTCTACCAGTCCACTTTCGCCAGTTCGCTGCTCGACACCATTTCCGCCAACGTCAAGAAGATCGACGATGTCGGCGATTGGAACAACGCGAAGACCTTCTGGGAATACGCCGTCGGCAAGCAGGGCGACCAGTGCGTACAGATCAAAGGCATCCCGGCTGCCCTGAAAAATGCCACCGCGGCGAAGAGCGACGGCGCCATTTCCGACGCCACGAAGCAGCTCCTGACGGATGAAAATGGAAGCGTCTGGTTCGCCTGCCAAGAAGAAGACGAGGTCGACGACGACCCGCCCTCCGTCACCGTGCTGCTCCCGACCCAGTATTTCATCCGCCTCAAGCAGGAGGCTGGCATCGGGGGCGCACCGGCCCGCTACACGGTTTCCGTGACGTCGACCCAGATGCCGTCCCCGGCGGCCTACCACCGCAACGCCATCTACACGATGGACTACTACTTCTGCGGCCAGCCATGAGCCGCCGCGCCGTTTCGCCGCAAGGAACCCCGAACATGATCGAAAGACAACGTAGACACGGAGCCGCCGGCTTCTCGCTCATCGAGGTGATGGTCGCCACCGGCGTCCTGCTTGTCGTGGTGCTCATGGTAGGCGCCGTTTTCCGCCAGGCCTCCTCGTCCTGGGACGGCGGCTACGCCCGCGCCGAAGGCGGCATGATCGTGCGCGGCGTCCTCGGCGCCATCCAGCGCGACCTCTCCCAGGCCGTCGATGGACGTCGGTTCCTCGAAGATTGGGATGTTCCCGTCAAGGTGAGCGGCGGCGAGGTGCAATTCGTCCGCCCCTACTTCGACCAGGAGACGAAGGAGGAGCAGTACCACCTCGTCACCTACACGGCGGGAGCGGGCAGCGTCAAGCGCAAGTGGCAGCTCCTCAAGTGGAACAACACCGACAAGACCTGGTCGGCCGGCAAGGGGGGCGACGACGATGTCGAGATCTACAAGGACGGCAAGGGCATGCGCCCCGGCTATGGCTTCCGGGCGCGCTTCGAGATCGCGGGGGACGAAGTGACGGATCCCGGCGTCGGCCTCGGTCCCGACGGCAAGCCGAAGAAGGGCGTCTTCTGGACCGTGCCCACCGTGTCCCTGCGCGTCGACCTCGTCCGCACCGGAAGCTTCAGCGGGCTGCGCGTGCGCTCGCTCGGCCGCGACGGCAAGAAGGACACGGACGACGACATCCTGGTTCGTTGATTCGCGAGGAACGCATCATGAAAGACCATTTCCAGAGAAACGGATTCAGCCTGATCGAGCTGCTCGCGGTCACCGCGATCATCGCCATCCTCGCCGGCATGATCGGGGTCGCCGCTTTCAACGCCCGGCAGAAGGCCTACAACACGATCGCGCGCACCGAGGTCCAGCAGCTCGCGACCGCCCTCAAGTCCTGGTGGGTCGCCAAGGGGGAATGGCCCAAGGGCTTCCCGGCGGGCTCCGACACCGGCATCAGCGCCGACGTCATCCGCGAGTCCGGCCTGCGCGGCGACGTCGACGGCAACGTCTACCTCCAGATCCCCGACGACCGGTTCGAAGACGGGCTCTTCCTCGACCCCTGGGGCCACCCGTATTTCGTCGAGATCGACGAGGTCACCGAGACCGAGGATGTCGAAACCTATCAGATCACCGTCAGCTTCGTGAACTCCGACAAGTACTATTTCGAGTAACGCCCGCGATGAGGAACCACGAATGGACACGAATGGACGCCAATTCGTGTCTATTCGCGTCCATTCGTGGTTCTTCCTTCCCGCGCACCATTTGAGGTTCGTCCACTATGAACAAACAGCAACAGCAACAACACCAGCGGCAATCCGGATCGGCCCTCGTGGTCGTCCTCGGCCTGCTGGCCGTGATCATGCTCATGGCCGTGGCCTTCTCCATCTACATGCGCACGGAGCGCGCCGGCACGACGAACCTCCGCCACGCCCTCGTCGCCAAGCAGATGATGCAGTCCGCCATCGCCCGGACGATGCAGACCATCGACGAATCCTTTGAAGATCCGAAGAACACCTGGGCGGCGCCCAACTGGGACGAACCCTATCTGACCTCCCACGAGCCGACCTCCGCCGACACGCGCCTCTACCAGTCCGCTCCCTGCGCCAACGACGCCGAGCGCACCAAGAACGCCCGCGTCCTGACGCGCGAAATCATGATGCACCTGACTCCGGGGCAGCTCGCTCTCGCGGGCAATGCCAAGATCGACTGGGCCAGCATCAACTCCGGCGTATCCGCCGATTCGAGCAAGGACCCCATCATGGGGCGCTACGCCTTCGTCGCCTTCGACGTCTCCGGCCTGCACGACATGAACAAGGCCGGCGCCGACGATCCCAAGAACGTCGCCAAGACGTACAAGGCCCGCGCCACCGACTTCGCCACGAACGCCGTCAACTACCAGGTCGGGGAGTCCCTCTTTTTCAACGCGACGTCCGGCACGTTCAAGCCCGACTATGACAAGTTCGTCGAGGCGCGCGCCGAGCAGCCGTTCATGTCGATGGCGGACCTCTGGCGGAGGAGCGGGATTCCCAATGGCCCGGAGTCCTACAAGTTCGACATCGACAAGGAGATCGTGCCCGACATCTTCACCACCTATTCGATGTCGCTCGAAGGCCTCGCCCCCGACGGCGCCATGAAGCTCCCCCTCGCGACCCTCGAGAACGATGCGCAGAAGACGGCCTACGCCAAGCTCGCGGCGCCGGTCTTCAAGAAGATGTTCGACGAGAACGGCGGCGAACGGGAGTTCCGGTTCAAAGTCGCGCCGAAGTTCACCCGATCGCAACTCGCCACCCAGGCCCTCGTCGACTACCTCGACGAGGACGACGTCCCCTGCGGCGGCATCGACAACGGGCGGAACGGCAGCGGCGGCCACCTGAATTTCCCCTGCACCGAGCCCGTCCCCCTCATTACCCAGGCCATGGCGAATTTCTCCATCGGCGCGCCGAAGAAATATGAGGATCCCAGCGATCCGCTCAAGTCCTATCAGGAGTGGGAGGTCTCGTTCTTCGCCGTCTGCGAAGCGCAGTTTCTCAACGACAAGGTTCCCGCGAACCTCGCCTCGAAGAAGTATCAGTTGAAGATGGAGCTGGAGTTCATCGACCTGTACGATCTCCTGCCCGTCCTCTGGGGCCCTGAATGGCAGACGGGCACCGCCGGCTGGAAGGTCGATTTCATCGATGCGCCTTTCATGGCCAACGTCCAGACGATCTCCAGCCCATCCAAGAGTTTGACGGCGGGAAGCTACACCCAGCGCACGCTATTCGCGAAGACACCCGACGCCGGGGTGAAGGTCCTGCGGGTCAGGGCCTACAACAAGGCCAGCGGTTCCCGCAAGTTCTCCCAATGCGAGGAGCAACTTGCCAAGGACTCCGTCCGAACCGAGATTCGCATCAAGGCCCAGGTCCTCAGCGGCTCCACGGTCGTCCAGCAGGTCCCGGCGCCGATTCTCGAAGCCAGGGCCGCCGAAAGCGGCTACCGCCTCAAGCTCGCTCCGGGGCTCTACCGGAACCCCGCGGAAGCGGGCAGGGCGGTCGAGAAGTTCGAGTTCGGCTGGGCGATGTGCCTCGATCCGCGCTTCGCCTACAACACGGAGACGATGGGCAGGAACGGACTGACCGGCAGCGTCGGCCCCCGGTTCTGGGTGAACAACGACCACGCCCATGACGACCTCCTGGCCGGCGGGGACGCGGTGATGAAGCAGATCGCCGGCATGCTCACCGACGCCGAGCTGGCGGGCGCCCTTCAAATCAACGCGCTTGGAAACTGGTTGATCAAGGAGACCGTGTTCGCCGATTCCGCGCCGTCCTCCGCCAAGAACATCGCGGACATGTGGACGAACAAGTTGAAGATCTACCCGGACGCATACCACCTCTCCAAGAAGGGGGGCAAGACGTTCCTCGAGACGGACATGAACGACCTGGCGACGATGCTGCAATCGCGCATCACGAACCTCCCGATGGTGTCGCCCGGCGAACTCGGCAACTTGCTGATCGGGCCCTGGGAGACGCTCTCGCTCTTCGCCTGCTTCCCCCCCGATTCCGGGGTCGAGCCCACCTTCCACCGCGCGCTGGACTACTTCTGCATGGGCGAGGCGCGATATCCGACGATGGCCCAGATCGCCTCTGGGGCGACGACGGACCGACACCTCGCCGCCCTGCAGTCGGGCCGCATCAACTTGAATCCGCAGCGCCTCGTCGTCTCGAAGAGCGACATCTCCCCGCGCGGCGAGCAGATCCTCGATGGCGACAACTACCCCGAGTACAACAGCGATCCCCTCGTCTGCGTGCTGACCGGCGCTTGCATCAACGAAAAGCAGGCGACCCAGTTGGAGGCGGACGACGCCGAGAAGATCGCCGAGGCGTTCTACGCGGAGGCGAAGCAGCTCGAGAAGAAGGGCTCCAATCGCGGCGCGCTGATGATCTCGCGCGTCTCCGAACTCGGTCAGGGCAACGCGGCGGGCGACGCCAATCCCGTGCTCCAGGTGCTCATGGACGCGGCCACTCCTCTGAAAATCACCTGCGACGCCCACCGCGAAGCGCTCATCGCCAACTCGGTCAACGCCCTCACCACCCGCGGGCAGAGCTTCCTCGTCATCATCCGCGCCGAGGCGTTCTCACCGCGCTACGGCTCCGACAGCCCCGACAACGGCACCACGCTCTCGACCACCTACGCCGTTGTCGAACTCTGGCGTGATCCCGAGCCCATGCGGGATCCCCAGGGCGCCATTATGAAGGGCTCCCCCACCCATCCCTGGGTGATCCGCTCCATCCGCTGGTTCTAGCGGGGGGTGAGACTGGAGACCGGAAACTGGAAACTGGAAACTTGAAACTGGATCCGCCCCCTTGGCGGGACAGGTCTCCCAGTCCTGAGTCCTTTCCGTAGATGCGACGAAGCACGTCTGCCGCGAAGCGAGGTAGGGCGCAGCCGTCCCGGCAATCCGCTGTGCAAGACCTGCGCCCAGGAGCCTGGGCGCAGGAGGCGGGTAAAAGCTTCGCAGGGGTTCACGAGGCGCTTTCCGGCAGGTTTTACCCTCTCCCCGCAGGCAGGCCCCTGCCTGCGGGTCTTCGATTGACTCGCCACTCGCTCCCCCCGCCGCCGGGCGCTCGCCGGCCTGCGGGGCTCGCCACGCACGCCTCCGCGCCTCTGCGCCGCGCTTCCGCAGTTGCCGATCCGGTTCAGGCGGTGTACAATCCTCGCAAAACCTAGGGCGCGCACGGTGCCCAGTCACGAGGCGGATATGAAGAAAAGCGGAAATGGCAAAGGGCTCCCGGCCATGGCGGCCTGGAAGCAGCGGAAACAGGCCAGGAACCGGAAGGCGGGGCAGCCGCCCGGATATCTGGCGCCGTCGGAACGCTCCGAGAACGACCGGGCGAAGGCTCTGATCATCGAGTTTTCGCCGGAGAGCTTCGTCCAGCGCGAGGTGGCGGACGCCGCGGCGTTGCGAAACATCGACTTTGGCGATGGCCGTGTCCGATGGATCAACGTGTTCGGCGTCCGGGACGTGGCGCTGCTCAAGGCCCTCGGCGATCTGCTCGGCCTTCATGCTCTCGCGCTCGAGGACATCGCCACCACCGATCAGCGGCCGCGCACCGAGGACTACGGCGAGAACCTCCACATCGTCATGCGCGAACTCAAGGCGGACGAGGCGGGCAACATCGTCGCGGAGCAGATCAGCATCGTGCTCAACCGGCGTCTGCTGGTGACCTTTCAGGAAGCCGGGGCCGCGACAGGCGCCGATTCTCTCGATCCGTTGCGCGAGAAGCTTCGTACCGGCTCGGGCGCGCTGCGCACCGGACGGGAGGACTACCTCGCCTATCGGATCGTCGACGCGATCATCGACAACTACTTCGTCCTCGTCGAGCGCGTCGGCGATGGCATCGACCGGATCCAGGAGCAGGCTCTCGAAGAAACGGGCGCGAGCTTTCTCGCCAGGGCCCACCAGATGCGACGCAACATGATCTTCCTGAAGCGCAGCCTCTGGCCGATCCGGGGCGTGGTCTTCGGCATGCGGCATACGGAGGACGGCCTGTTCTCGCCTCCGACGCTGATCTTTCTGCGCGACGCGGCCGAGCACGCCGAGCAGGTCGTTGACAGCGTGGAGATGCTCAACGAGAGTCTCACGAGCGCCCTGGACATCCACCTGACCGGCAACGGCAACCGGCTCAACGAGACGATGCGCGTGCTGACCGTGATGTCGGCGGTCTTCATCCCGCTGACCTTCATCGTGGGCGTCTACGGGATGAACTTCGTCCACATGCCCGAGCTGGGCTGGCGCTATGGCTATTTCGCGGTCTGGCTGCTCATGCTGGCGACGACCGCGGCGCTGGTGGCGTTCTTCCGTCGCCGACGGTGGCTCTGAACCTGGGATCGGTTCATCCTCCCAGAAAGTCAACGCGGTCCAAGCTCGGCACAACCCAATCGGCCAGCGTCGTGTCCTGCGCGAATGCCTCGGGACGCGCCAGGGCGATCACCTTGGTGCCCGCTCCCTTTGCGGCCTGGATGCCGACGGCGGAGTCCTCGACGACGACGGTCGCGCCCGGCCGCGCGCCGAGGCGCTCCAGCGCGAGCTGGTAGCAAAGCGGATCGGGCTTGCCCCGGGGCAGGCCGCTTGTGCTCTGG
>CAYVJM010000002.1:0-9927 GCA_964451695.1 uncultured Lentisphaerales bacterium
GAGCAGCGCATTCGTAATGCGCAGGTCGTCGGTTCGATCCCGACTGTTGGCTCCATCCTTTCCCGCGAACAAGCCCCGCCATCCTGTTGGATTGCGGGGCTTTTCCGTCTTCAAAGGCTCGGGACGGCGCGCCATCACGGTTCAGGCCGGAGCTTCACGGCGGAGGTGTGCGGCCGCTTGAGGCGGGAAGGATCGTGGCGGATGAAGTCGGGATGGGGCTTGAAGGCATCCAGCGGCGCCACGAGATCGTCCGTCGTCCCGTATTCGCGATCCGGGCCCGCGCTGACGAGGATCGGCACGTCGTTGGTCTGGTCGTAGAAGAACGGACGACGCCAGCCATCGACATGGATCGTGTTGACGTAGGGTCCGCACCAGTCGGTGACACCGGGATTGGACACCAAGGCGAGCAGACCGCCCTCGTTGTAGCGCGGATAGCGGCCCGTGTCGGCCTTGAAATGCGCAAGCGCGGTGGCGTAGACGACGATCTCCTGCCGGCTGAGCGCCAGGGGGTCCCGCTCCTTGCGCACGGTGGAGGAGGCTCGACGGTTGGAGGAGACGACGAGCCCGCCGCCGACGACGACGAAGACGGCGATCGCGGCGAGGAGGAAAACCGGGCGCCGGGTTGCGAGAGCGGGCGCCTCGCCAAGCTCCCGCCGTTTCTTCTCGGCTTCCCGGCGGATCGCCTCGATCGCCTCCCGTCGCCGACCTTTTCCGGGCGGCGCGTAGCCGAACGGCGGACGGACGGTTTTTCCGCAGGACGGGCATGCCAAGTTGGCTGGCGGCCACGAAAACGCCCCCTTGCAGTACGGGCACGTGCACGTCCTGCCGTCGAGATGGGGCAGCGGCCCCGAAACCTTCGTCGCGTCTTCAGGGGTTGGTGTTTTCAAGGCGAAGCGAGTCCAGATCGATGCGACGGTAGAAACAGTTCCTCGGCTTTCCGTCGCGGTTGGCGGTATGGCACATCCCCGCGCGGTCGCCGCTGTCGAGCGGCGTCACGAGGTAGAGCAGCGAATTCTGCTCGCAGTTCACATAGGCCGCATTCAGGGCGAAGCGGCAACCGGACGTCGCCCCCTTCTCCCACATCGCGCGGCGCGACGTGCTCCAGAGCACGAGCCGGCGTGTTCGAAAGGCCTCCCGCATGGCCGCCTCGTTCGTGTAGGCCACCAGAACAACCTCGCGCGTGTCCTGCCGCTGCACCGCCACGGGGACGCACCCCACCGCGCCTTCGAGTTTGCCGAAGTCCAGGGAGAGGGCGTCGCCCTCCTCGATTTCGCTGCCTTCGCGACCCATCGCGCACTGCACCTTCACACCCGAAACGAAAGGGGCGGGCTCCAGGCCCGCCCGCTGAAGTCACTCGGGATCGAAACCGCTCTTGCCGACTCCGCAGACGGGGCAGACCCAGTCTTCGGGAAGGTCCTCGAAAGACGTCCCAGGGGCGATCCCGTTGTCAGGATCTCCGGCGGCGGGATCGTAGACGTAGCCGCACGTCGCGCAAACATACTTCTTCATCGTCGGTGCTCTCCTTGCAGGTTGTGCCGGGGCGGATTCCCTCGTTGCGCTTCCATACTAGCATTTGCAGCCTCTGGGGTCAAGGCGCCCGCGCGTCTTGCGTGCGCGGGGGAGGTGTGGTATCGTGTTGGCGTCGTGTCCGGAATGAATCCGGCTTCTTTTGGCCGATGAAGAACCTCGCCATGAACGCTCCCTGCATCGCCGGCTTCGGCGAAATCATGCTCCGCCTCTCCCCTTCCGGCGCGCTCCGCCTCCAGCAAGTCCTGCCCGGATCGCTCGAAGCCACCTTCGGCGGCGGCGAGGCCAACGTCTGCGCCTCCATCGCCATGCTCGGCGGACAATCCCGCTACCTGACGGCGCTGCCGAAGAATCCCGTCGCCGACGCCCTCGTCGCGCAGCTCCGCGGGATGGGCGTCGACACCTCCCGCATCCTGCGCACGGACGGCGGCCGGCTGGGGATCTACTTCGCCGAGGCCGGCGCGAACCAGCGCGGCTCCACCGTCGTCTACGACCGCGCGATGTCGTCGATCGCGCTGGCCGGACCCGCCGACTACGATTTCTCGGCCATGCTCGAAGGCGTGACGTGGCTCCATCTCACGGGCATCACGCCGGCCCTCTCCGAGGCGGCTTTCCTGAGCACGCTCGCCATTGCCGAAACCGCCGCCGCGCGCGGCATCCGCCTCTCCTGCGACCTGAACTTCCGCAAGAAGCTCTGGAACTGGCGCCCCGGGACGAAGCCCCGCGAGCTGGCGGCCGAATGCATGGGGCGGATCGTGCCCCTCGTCGACGTCGTCATCGGCAACGAGGAGGACGCCCACGACGTCTTCGGCATCTCCGCCGCCGGGACGTCGGTCGAGGCCGGCCGCCTCGACATCGAGGCCTACGCGGACGTGGCGCGCAAGCTCGCCGCGCGCTTCCCCAAGGCGGGCTACATCGCGATCACCTTGCGCGAAAGCCATTCGGCGGACCACAACAACTGGGGCGCGATGCTCTATGAAACGGCCTCCGCGCAGGCGCACTTCGCACCGCTCGGCGAAGACGGCCGCTACCGTCCCTACGAGATCCGAGACATCGTCGACCGCATCGGCGGCGGCGACTCGTTCTCGGCCGGTCTCGTCTATGGGCTCTCCGGCTGCCGCCCCGACACGCCCCCTGCCCAGGCGCTTGCCTTCGCAGTGGCCGCGAGCTGCCTCAAGCATTCGATCCGCGGCGACTACAACTTCTGTTCGGCGGCGGAGGTGGAATCGCTCATGCAGGGCAACGCGTCGGGGCGCGTCCGGCGATGAACGCATTCCACGCCCTGCTCAAGGTCCTGCTCGGAATCGCGCTGCTCTGCGCGATTCCGTTCGTGATCGAAATTCTCCTCGGCGCCTACGAAACGAACCGCAACCCGTGGACGCAACCCGGCGCAATCGTCGCCGACGGCGGCCCGGTGCGGGCGGGACTCAACCGGAGGCAGTTCAACGAAATCCGCTTCCGCTCGACAGGCATGCGGATCTACTTCACGGCGACAAGCCTGCCCCAAGCGGCCGCGGACGGGATCGAGACCGACGTCGCCGGACGCCTCCAGCTCCTTCGCGACGGCAAGGAGCTTCTCGCCTACGACTTCCGCCTCGAGCCGCGCCTGAAAAAGGACATCGGCGGACTCGACGCGGAGGACAGCGTCGGCGCGCTGGGCGTGATCGGCATCGTGCGCAAGTACGACGTCGAATGCGCCATCGTCCCGAAGCGTGCGAAGGACGCGGCGGCGGCGGACAGTCTCTACAAGCGCGAATTCGACGTCGGCGAATCGGTCGAGATCGCCTTCGCCTTCGAAGGCAAGGTTCCCGAAACGGCGAGTCTCGTCTTCTCCTACTCGAAGTGCCCCAGCTCGCTGCTTCGCGGCACGTTTCTCGAACGAATCGCCCGGCGGCTGCCCCAGATCAACCTCTAGCCACATTCACAAGGAGCCCTCCCCCATGCGCGTGATCATCCCCCTGGCCTCGGGCGTCGAGGAAATCGAAGCCGTCACCCTGATCGACGTCCTCCGCCGAGGCGGCGTCGACGCCGTCGGCGTCTCGACCGACGAGTCGGGCCTCGACATCGAAGGCTCGCACGGCATCGGCCTTGTCGCCGACGAACTCTGGGACGACGCGGACATCGACGGCGCCGACATGATCCTGCTGCCGGGCGGCGGCGCAGGAATGCGCCGTCTGCTCGGCGACGAGCGTGTGCTCTCGGCGCTGCGCCGCTTCAACGCCGCCGGCAAGCTCCTTGGCGCGATCTGCGCGGCGCCCGCGATCCTCCAGGCGGCGGGTGTCCTCGCGGGACGCAAAGCGGTCTGCTACCCAGGCATGGAATCGTACATCGCCGACGCCCGGGTCCAGACTGGTGCACACGTCGTGCGGGACGGCAACGTCATCACCGGCAGCGGCCCGGGAACGGCGATGGAATTCGCGCTGGCGGTGCTGGAGATGCTCGTCGGCGCGCCGGCTCGCGCCGAGGTGGCGAAGGCGCTCCTCGTCGGCTAGGGCCGGTCACGCTTTTCCCCCTTCGAGGCTTCTGCGCGTGGCAACATACGAATACAGCGGATACCAGGCCGACGGCGCGCCGCGCCGCGGGCGGATCGAGGCGGAGGGCGCCAAGCAGGCGTTGCGCCGGCTCGCCGAGACAGGCGTCTTCGCGGAGTCGGTGCGTCCCCTTCGCGCGTCGGCGCCGCTGGACGCCGCGCGTCGCGCGGCGCTCTACCGCGAACTCGGCGCGCTGCTCGGAGCGGGGCTTCCGATGGATCGCGCGCTGGCGCTCATGATGGAGTCGGAGGACGCGGACATCTCGCTGGCACTGGCCGCGGCGATGGCGGGCGTGCGGGAGGGACGCTGGCTGGCGGATTCGCTCGCGGCGGCTTGTCCCGGCATGCTGGGCCACGAACGCGCGGCGCTGGCGGCGGCGGAACATTCCGCGGCGCTGCCCGCGATGCTGCCGCGCGTGGCGGAAATCCTGGAGGCTCGCGAACTCGTGCGCGATCGCGTGCGCTCCGCGCTCGTCTACCCCGCGTTCGTGCTGGCGCTCGGCGTCTTGGTGGCCGCGGTGATGCTGGGCGTCGTGGTGCCGAAGACGGGCGCGATGCTCGCGGAATCCGGGCTTGAACTCCCCGCCGCGAGCCGTCTGGCGGTGGCGGGCGCGAAGGCGTTCGCCGCGGGAACCGCGGCGCTGGCCGCTGGACTCGCCGTCGCGCTGGGTCTGGCGCGACGCGCAGCGGCGCGCAGCGCGGCTCGGGCGGTGGCCATCGACCGGGCGATGCTGCGTCTGCCCTTCATGCGCGCGGCGCTCGCCCTTGCGGGCATGCGGTTCGCCTCGACGCTCTCGGTACTGACGGCCTCGGGACTGCCGGTCGTGGAGGCGCTGCCGATCGCGGGCGCAGCGACCGGGCGGCCGTGGCTGCGGCGTTGCGTCGAGGAGCAGGCCGAGGCGGTGCGCAACGGTCGCAGCTTGTCGACGGCGATCGCGGCGCTGCCCGGCGTGGGGCGCGAGTTGGGCGAATGGGTGCGCGTGGGCGAGGCGGGCGGTTGCCTGGGACCGATGCTCGACGTGGCGGCAGGACGAATGCAACGCGAATGGGAACGGACGCTGGCGCGGCGGCTGGCGCTGCTGGAGCCGGCCATTCTGGCGCTGGTGGGGCTCTTCGTGCTCGTCCTCGCACTCGCGCTGATCCTGCCCGTGATGGGCATGACGCGGAGCCTCGGCGGCGGCT
Organism: uncultured Lentisphaerales bacterium; assembly: GCA_964451695.1. Taxonomy (GTDB): domain Bacteria; phylum Verrucomicrobiota; class Kiritimatiellia; order RFP12; family UBA3636; genus JAAZAI01. The sequence continues at coordinate 5,240 of CAYVJM010000002.1, forward strand.
GAGCCTTCCCCCCGTCGACTGTCCAATTGAGTACGCTGCGAAGGCACGAAGGCACTCGCGAATTGACATCGATGCGCCGGCAAGTCTATGATTGGGCGCCTGATCAGGACTGCCTTCCCCGCCGCCGACCCAGTCTGGCCTCGGGCACGACTGGACAATACGCCATGCTGACATCCGAATTCGACTACACCCTGCCCGAGGAACTCATCGCCCAAGTGCCGCCCGAGCGGCGCGGCATCTCGCGCATGCTCGTCCTCGACCGCGCCTCGGGCCGCATCGATCACCGCCACGTCGGAGACCTGCCCGGACTCCTCGATCCCGGCGACCTGATGGTGTTCAACGACACGCGCGTCTTCTCCGCCCGTGTCTTCGGAACGTGGGCCGACACGCCCGGCAAGGTCGAGATTCTCCTCGTCGAACCGTCCATCGCCCACCCCGGCGCCTGGTCCGCGCTGTGCCGCAGCTCGCGCCCGGCGCGCCCCGGCGGCGTGATGGTGCTGGCCGATGGCGCGCTGCGCGCAACGGTGCTGGAGAAGACGGTCGACGGCCGCGTCGAACTGGCCTTCGCCTGCGACGGGGACTTCTTCGAGATCCTCGACCGGCATGGCGTGCCGCCGGTGCCGCCCTACATCCACCGCGCGGACCACGATGCGCGCATCGACGTCGACAAGACGCGCTACCAGACCGTCTACGCCCGCGAGACGGGCGCCGTCGCAGCGCCCACGGCCGGGCTCCATTTCTCCGATGACCTGCTCGGACGCATCGACGCGGCCGGCATCCACCGGGAATTCGTGACCCTGCACGTCGGCCCCGGAACGTTCCGCCCCGTCAAGGTCGAGAAGATCGAGGAGCACGTCATGGACGCCGAGCGCTACGAGATTCCGGAGTCGACCGCCGCCGCGGTCGCGGCGACGAAAGCCGCCGGACGCCGGGTCGTCGCCGTCGGCAGCACGAGCGTGCGCACGCTCGAGACGTGCGCGGACGACGCCGGGCGCGTCCGGGCGGGCAAGGGGCGCAGCGCGATCTTCATCCACCCGCCCTATCGCTTCAAGACGGTGGACGCCATGCTGACGAACTTCCACCTGCCGCGCTCGACGCTGCTCATGATGATCTGCGCGCTCGCCGGAAAGGAACTCGTCTTCCACGCCTACGCGGAAGCCATCCGCGAAAAGTACCGCTTCTACAGCTACGGCGATTGCATGCTGATCCTCTAGGATGGGGCGCCGCGACGTTGTCGTCGCGCCCCCGTTCTTGCTTTGGCGGTCTCGTTCCGATAGAATAGCCGCCATGTTTCGGACATTGAAAGCAGGGTTCGCGGTAGCACGCACGACGGCGCTGGAGGGGCTCCAGCAGCCGGTCTGTCTCCTGCTCGCCTTCACCGCCATCGAGCTGACCGTCCTCGTGCCGCTCGTCCAGCTCTTCACCTTCGGCGAAGGCGGCCGTCTCGCCCGCGACAGCGGGCTCGCGATCCTGCTCGTGGGCGGCATGTTGCTCGCGGCGTTCACCTCGGGCTCGACCCTCGCCCGCGAGATCGCCAGCGGAACGGTCGCCGCCGCGGTCTCCAAGCCCGTGCCGCGCTGGGCCTTCCTGCTCGGCAAGTTCGCCGGCGCGGCGGCGGTCGTCCTGCTCTTCGCCGCCATCCAGACGATCGCGATCCTGCTGGCCGAGCGCTGTTCGGAGCGCTATATCGAGACCGCGGCCTACGTCGGCGATGTCCGCGATACGCGCTGCGGTCTGCTCGCGATGGCAGCGCCAGCGCTCGCGCTTGCCACGGCGGCGTTCGTCAACTGGCGCTTCCGCTGGCGCTTCGGCCTGTGGTTCTTCATCTTCCTCGCGGCGGTCCAGACGCTGATCGCCGCCGCCATCGGCCTCTTCGGACGCAACGGCGCCTGGCTGGGATTCGCCGGATACGATCCGGCCATGGACGTACGAATTCTGCCGGCCGCGGCGCTCGTCGCGATGCTCCTGCTTATCTTCTGCGCGCTGGCCACGGCGCTCTCGACGCGCCTCCAAACAGGCGCGGCCGTCGCCGCCTCCTTCGCCGTCCTCTTCGTCGGATTTCTGGCCGACCGCCATTTCGGCGGCGCATCGGGGACGTTGCCACGGCTGCTCTACGCGGTCGTGCCGGACATCCAGCACTTCTGGGTGGTCGACGCGCTGTCCGGCGGCGGGACGATCCCGAAGCGCTACCTTCTGCAAGCTGGCGCATACGCGCTTTCCTACATGGCCTTCGCGCTCGCGCTCGGAGCCGTCTCCTTCCAACGCCGCGATCTGGGGTGAACATGGACCACGCTGCCACGAACGACGCCGTCGCGACGGCCGACAATCTGAAGAAGGTCTTCCGAGATTTCTGGCGGAGGCCCAAGAAGCTCGCCGTCGACGGCGTCTCCCTCGCCATCCGCAAGGGCGAGGTGTTCGGCCTGCTCGGTCCTAACGGCTCGGGCAAGAGCACGACGATCAAGATGCTCCTCGGTCTGCTGAAGCCGACCTCTGGAATCGTGCGTCTCTTCGGCCTCGGCCCGGAGAGTCCCCACGCGAAGGCGCGCATCGGCTACCTGCCCGAACTCTCCCACTTCCATCCCTACCTCACGCCGCGCGAGACGCTCGGCTACTACGGCGGGCTCTTCGACATGCCGGCGAAACTCCGCCGCGAGCGCGCGGAGCGCCTGCTCGAGCGCCTCGGCATCGCCGACGCGGCCGACCGCCCAGTCGGCGAGTTCTCCAAGGGCATGGCCAGGCGCATCGGCCTCGCGCAGGCCCTGCTCAACGATCCCGAGCTGGTGATCCTCGACGAACCCACCTCCGGCCTCGATCCCATCGGGCGCCACGAGGTCAAGACGCTCATCAAGGAGCTGGCCGCGGAAGGCCGCACCGTGCTGCTCTCCTCCCACCTGCTCGCCGAAGTCGAGGACGTCTGCGACCGCGTCGCCATCCTCGCCGAGGGCCGCGTCTGCGCCGAGGGCCGCCTCGACGACCTCCTCAAGCTGGACGAAGGCATGCAGATGACAATCGCAGGCATGGACGAGGCGCGCGCCGAGTCCTTCCGCCTGCAGATGGAGTCGGAAGGCGCGCGCGTCTCCCTCGACCGGCCCTCGATGACGCTCGAGGCGTTCTTCCTGGCTGCGCTCGAAAGGAACCGCCGCCCATGATCCGCCGCGTCGCCGCGATCATCGTGCTCGGCATCCGCGCGCCGCTGCGCTCGCGGCTCGTTTGGGCGTTGCTCGCGCTGCTCGCGGTGCTGCTCGCGGGCGTTCGCGGCGACGGGACCGCCGCCGGCGAGGTGCGCATGCTCCTCACGTGGTCGCTAGGCGCGGCGGCCGCCGTCCTCGGCGCGGCGACGCTCTGGGCAGGCTGCGCGGCGGTGGCGGGAGATGTCGAGGCCGGTCGGCACGCGGCGGCAGCCGTCTCTCCGGCGCGTCCCTTCGAGATCTGGCTCGGGCGCTGGCTCGGGATCGTGATCGTCAACGGCGCGCTCCTGCTCCTCGCCGCGGCCGCGGTGTTCGCGCAGCTCAAGCTCAAAGGCGTCTCCGCCGAGATCACCGCCGTCTCGCGCCATCTCGAGCTGGATCCCGCGACGTTGCGCGCCGAGGCCGAGGCGGTTTACACGCACGCCCTCGCGCAAGGCGCCGTGCCGGAAGGCGCCACGAAGGCGAAGGTCGTCGCTTCGATCGAGAAGGATCTGATGACCGCCAACTTCCCCGTGGATCCCGGGACGAAGCGCCAGTGGACCTTCCGACTGCGCCCAGGCGATGCCGCGCTGCCCATGACCCTGACGTTCCGCTTTCTCTCCGCCTACGGCGCGTCGACGGGCTGCGAGGGCGAGTGCGCCGTCCTCGATGGACGCGGCGACGTCGTCGCCGTCCGCCGCCTTGGCGAGGACGACAAGGGCGAGGCCGTGATCGACGTGCCCGCAGAGGCGCTGGCCGGGCAGACGACGATGAAGGTCGTTTTCACGAACACGGCGACGACAGAGGGCGCGGCGGTGCTGGTTCAGCATGGCGCCGGAATGACGGCGGCGGTGCCGGACGGCGGCGTCGCGCGGAATCTTCTCAAGGCCTGGCTCGCACTGCTGGCGGTGCTCGCGCTGCTGGCGGCTGTCGGCGTGTCGTGCGGGGCGATGTTCTCGTTCCCGGTGGCGGCGTTCACAGCGAGCGCACTGGTTCTCGTCGCCGTTGTCGGCCGCAGCGATCTGGTTGAGGAAGGGGTCGAGGCGGGCCATTCGCATGGCCCTGCGCCTCACGAGGAGACGGCCTTCGACCATGCGCTAGATGCGTTTTCGAAGGCGATGTCGCAAGCGGTCGCGGCCGTGCTGGCGCCGATGTCCGAGGTCGAGGCGCTGAATCGGCTGGGCGACGGGGTGGCGATTTCGCCCCGCGCGGTGGCGCGATCCGCCGTCGCCACGGGACTGCTGCTGCCGCTGGGCTTCGGGGTGTTGGCCACGCTGGCGCTGAAGCGACGGGAACTATAAAGGGCGGCTAACGGCCCCAGGCGATCAGCTCTTCGCGATCGTCGAAGTGATCGGTGTGGTCTGCGAAGATCTGGTAGGTCTCGTGGCCCTTGCCGGCGATGAGCACCACGTCGCCGGGGCGGTCTGCGAGCAGCACGGCGCGACGGATGGCGGCGCGGCGATCGGGGTCAACCAAGACCGCCGGGCGCCCCGCGCCCGACTGCCCCAGACACGGAGGACT
>CAYVJM010000002.1:10027-11227 GCA_964451695.1 uncultured Lentisphaerales bacterium
GTCCTCGATGATGGCGGCGGGGGCCTCGGAGCGGGGGTTGTCGGAGGTGACGATGCAGACGTCGGCGAGACGCGCGGCCGCCTCGCCCATGAGCGGGCGCTTCCGGCGGTCGCGATCTCCGCCGGCGCCGAAGACGATGAAGAGACGGTCGGCGGTGATTTCCCGCAACGTCTTGAGCACGTTCTCGATCGCGTCAGGCGTGTGGGCGTAGTCGATGAAGTAGGTCGCGGGCGAGGCCTTGATGCGCACCCGTTCGAGGCGGCCGCGGACAGGCTCGGCCGCGGCGAGGGAGGCGAGCGCCTTGCGCGGGGCGATGCCGCGCAGCAGGACCGTGGCGAAGGCGCAGAGGGCGTTGTGGATGTTGTGGCGTCCGAGCAGACGGAGGCGCACCTCGGCCGAGCCGCCGGGATAGTCGAGATGGAACTCGCAACCGTGGCTGGAGAGCCGTTCGCGCGAAAAGCGGACGTCGGCGTCGGCGGCGGCGCCGTACGAGAGCACGGGCGCGGCGCCGGAGGCCTTGACGGCATCGAAGAGGCGGCGGCTGTAGGGACAGTCGATGTTGATGGCGGCTGGGGCGCGCGGCGGGATGAAGAGCTGGCGCTTGGCCTCGAAATAGGACTCCATCGTGCCGTGGTAGTCGAGGTGGTCCTGAGTCAGGTTCGTGAAGGCGACGGCGGCGAAGCGCGTGCCGTCGACACGGCGCTGCGCGATGGCGTGGGAGGAAACCTCCATGGCGGCGGCCTTGCAGCCGTTCTCAAGCATGTCCGCGAAGAGGCTCTGCAGCTCGAGCGGACCGGGCGTGGTGTTATGGGCGGCAACGGCCTCGGCGTCGGTGGCGGGACGACCGAGGAGGCGGTCGAGGGCGGAGCGCGGATGCGGCGGGGCGGCGATGTACGAGATCGTCGAGACGAGTCCGCAAGGAACGCCGCAATCGTTGAGGATCTTGCGAACGAGCGTGGCAGTGGTGGTCTTGCCGTTCGTGCCGGTGATGCCGAAGACGTCGAGGGATGCGGAGGGGTCGCCGTATGCGCGGCAGGCGAGCGCGGCGAGTTCGGCGCGCGTGTCGGCGACCGTGCGCCAGGCGACGGCGGCGGGGACGCCGTCGGCGGGCCGGGGCAGTTCGGAGACGATCTCCGCCGCCCCGGCCTGGATGGCGTCCGCGATGAAGCGCGAGCCGTCAGCGGAGGCGCCGCGGACGGC
>CAYVJM010000002.1:11237-27125 GCA_964451695.1 uncultured Lentisphaerales bacterium
GACGAGAGTCGTTCTGGACGCGGGAATGCATCGCTGGAGCCCTGTTCGGGATTGGATACGCCGTGCGAGACGAAGGGGGCGTCACTTCTCCACATCGCCAGGCTCGAGACCGACCGGCAGAGGCTCGGGGCGCTTGCACGTGGTCTTGAGGGCGACGAAGGATTCCGACTTCGACGACTTGTCGAACGCCAGCATGATCTCGAGGACGTGGTTGGCCAGTTCACCGCTACAGCGATGGTCGCGTCCGGTCTGGATGGCCACGGCCATGTCCGCGGCGCCGATGCTGCGGCTGTTTTCCGCATAGCCATGCGACAGGGGGGCTTCGACCCATTTGCGGTTGTCGCGGCGAAGGATCGAGACGGGACCGCCGAACGTGTTCGGATCCGGAACTCGCATCGTGCCTTCTTCGCCGTAGATTTCGATGGGCGGGTGGTTGTGGGCTTGCGCCTCGAAGCTCGCGACGACCGTGGCAAGCACGCCCGAATGGAACTCGACCACGCCAGTGAGATGCGTGGTGACGTTGACGGGGTAGCGGTCGAAAGGCTTGTACTGATCCCGGTACATCTCGGCGACCTCCGCGCCGAATCTCCGGAATTCCGCGCCTTTTCGGGTGAGGGCGCAGACGCGTCTCGCGGGGCCGAAGAAGTTGACGAGGGCGGTCATGTAGTAGGGACCGAGGTCGAGCATGGGGCCCGCGCCGTAGTCGTAGAAGAAGGGCGCCTGCGGCCATTTTTCCGGACCGCGGCCAAGCACCATGGCCGTGGCGGCGATGGGCTGGCCGATCCAACCGTCGTCGAGGAGCTTGCGCGCGGTCTGGAGTCCGCCGCCGAGGAACGTGTCGGGCGCGCATCCGACCCGAAGGCCCTTTTCCGCGGCGAGGGCCATGACCTTGGCCGCATCGTCGGAATCCACGCCGAACGGTTTTTCCGAATAGGCGTGCTTGCCGGCCTTGAGCGTGGCGATGGCGATCTCGGAATGGACGCGCGGAGGCGTGAGATTGAGCACGATCTCGATGTCCTCGCGGGCGAACAGCTCCTCGTTCGACATGGCCTTGCAGCCGTGAAGCGCCTCCTTCGCCTGCGCCCGCTCGGGGATGATGTCCGAGCAGGCGACGACCTCGATGAGATTGAATTTCGTGGAGGCGTTGAAGTAGGTTTCGCTGATCATGCCGCATCCGACGATGCCGACCTTGACTTTGCGAAGCGACTCCGCCCGATTCACCGTGGCGGGCGCGGGGCGGGAAATGGGTTGCGGATTCTTCATTTGTTGCCTGCGGCGAGCCCGTTCGAAGTCATGAAGCGGTAGCTCTTTTCGATCGAGTCCCACATCTCGAGGCCTTCGGCAACGTAGTCGAGCTCGACGATGATCGTGGAGACCTTGGCGGGAGCGGCGGCGACGAGCTGTTTGATGGGCAGATCGCCGGTGCCGAGGGGCATGAGGTCGATCTTCATGTCGAGGAGGCCGTTCTTCATGCCGTCAACGGCGGCCTGCTGACGGCAGACGCCATCCTTCATGTGGATGAGGATCGTGTCCTTGGCGAAGCGCTGGAGCATGGCGACGGGGTCTTCCGCGCCCTTGTTGGTGGACCAGAAACAGTCGATCTGGTATTTGACACCGGGGCAGAGTTCGCGGTAGATGTCGTACTTGAGGCGGCCGTCGATGCGTTCAAACTCCCAGTAGTGGTTGTGCTGGAAGAGCGTGATGCCGGCGGGCTTGAGCTTCTCGATGATCTTGTTGGTGTTCTCGGCCGTGGCCTTGATCGCGTCGAGGCTCTTGAACTCGTCGGGACCGTAGCCGCAGACGCAGGTCTTGAGGCCGAGGGCGCCGAGCATGTCGACGATGGCGGGAACGTCGGCAGGGTTGCGCGCCCAGGGGGAGTGGGAGGAGAACATCTTGAGGCCGAGGTCGTCGAGGAGCTTCTTGAACTCGGCGGGCGGAATGTCGTGGAGGCCGGCGGGCTCGACACCCTGGAAGCCGATGTCGGCGACGCGCTTGACGACGTTGATGAAATCCTCGCGGGTCTTGGAGTAATCGCGGAGGGAGTAGAGCTGCACGGAGAGGGGCTTGGGCATGGGGGCTCCTTAGTCTGGTGGGTCGGTGAAATGCTAGGTCGCGTCTGGGCCGCAACGTCGAGTAATGTACCAAGTCGGCCGCCGCGATGCAAGGACGCGTAATTTTCGGGCGAAGATCCCGTCAGTCCATGTTGCGGTGAAATTGCAGCGGGCGCTCGACGGAAACCGCCTTGCCGCCCTCGAAAACGACCTGCGCGCGGTAGCCCGTGTGATGGAAATCCGACCAGACCAGCACCTCGGAACCGCCGACCGACCTCGGCTCCGCCTTCAGCGGACGCCCGAGAAGCGCGACGACCTCCTGGCGTGCCATGCCCGGCTCGACGCGGCCCCAGGCGCGATCATCGTACCCAGCGGCCCACACCGTGTCCTCATGCGTGAAGCCGCAGGTATGGAAGAGAAAGACCGTCCAGATCGAACCGGCCACGGCGAAATAGGCCGTGATCCCGAGCATCGCGATCGGAATCGCGGCCTCCTTTCTGCGGATCTTCACGACGACCATCAGTCCACCGAGGATCGTCAGCGACGGCAACCACAGCGAAAGGATGAAGACATGCAGCAGGTCGAGGATCGAATGCAGCGACGGGCCGATGCGGAAGGGCGTATAGGGCGGGGTCGCGCCGAAGAAACCGAACGCCGAGGACAGGATGTCGACCAACGTCATCGCAAAAGTGGCGATGTACGCGCAGCCGCACCAGGCGAGCAGGTTGCGGCGACGCCCGAACGCCGCGATCACAAGAAGCGGAACGACCGGATACAGCGACAGAATCGCGGTCTGCTGGACCACGTAGGAAAAATCCCAGTTTGCAAACCAATTCATGTCCTTCACTTCTCCCTAGCTCGGGGACGGACGGCCCGTCCGACCGCCAACGCCCCCAGCGCGACCGCCACCGCGATGGATGCCCACCGCGATGTCCGCGCCACCGCTCCGTCTGAGCGACGCAGTATGACTTCCGATTGCGTAGGATACACGGCCAGGTAGCCGGGTGTCAAAAAATAAACGGCGTCCGCACCGCGCACGGTCCAGCCCGGGTGGTAGGAAACGGCGACCACGTGAGGTCGCCCCGGATGCGACGTTCTGAAGCGAATCCCGCCGTCGGGCAGCCACTCGAAGTCGTCGCACGGCGTCGAAACGGCATCGAGCCAGCCCGCGGCCGGAGGGCCGTTCGTGAGGGACGCGAGCCAATCGCAATACCGCCCATGGGGGAGCACGTCGGCATCCGGCGGGGCCGGAGTCCCCTCCCCGACCAGAACGGCCGGCCTCTCGACCGCGGACGGCACGTACATCCACTCCAGAAGATCGCGCTGCAGACCGGCGGTTCGGAAGACCGGGAGCGGCTCATTCCAAACACGGACGGGCGATGCGGATGCCAAGCGGCTCTCGTAGAGCTTCCACTTGCCGCCGCCGTAATCCCCGATCCGGAGCCAGCCAGCGTCGGCGTCGAAGGCCTCCTGCACCCGCCGTCCGCGCGCGACGAACTGCCGAACGTTCATGAATTCGAGGTGGCGCAGACCCAAGGCCGGATTGAACGCCGGCGGCTTGACGAGCAGCGGCCACCCGGCGGGGTGCTGCGAAATTTCGCACTGCACGGTGTAGGCCGCCAGCGATCCCAACGCGGAATTCACGATGCCGCCTTCGAGCACCGGCTTGCCGCAGAGATGGGGGAGCGCCTCGAACACCCGGCTCGAACCCAGCGCCTCGTGCCCCGGATGCATGTCCTGGGAAAACCGCCCGCCCGTGCCGCGGACGCGCTCGGCGATTTCCCGGACGACGCCCCCCTCCCGGATCCCCTCAAGCCCTTGGAAGTTGTACCGAGCCCAGTGGCGCACGTGGTTCTCGCGCGACCAAGGCGGGTCGCCCTCGCGTCCGCCCGTCCGCCACGCGAACGACAGGCAGGCGCAAAGGCAGACCGCCGTGCCCAGACCCTGCAGACCGGCCTTCCGCGAGGCGTAGGCGAACGCCATCGCCCCCGCGACGAGCATCGCGTAGACGATGAACGGCCAGAACCTGCAGTTCACGAAGACGTCCGAGACCATCCCGCCAACGAAGAAGAGCAGCAGCGAAAAGAACAGCAGCTCCACGTGCAGGTAGAGCCAGAGCCCATCGGGGCCGCCGTCCACCAACCGCCGATGCGCGCGAGCCGCCGCCGCCGCCATCAGCCCGGCCGCAACCGCGACGAGCATCGGCCAGGTCGCCATCGGCGGCAATTGGCGGAAAAACCGGATGTCCCATCGCCCGCCGAAGTCCACCGCCCACGCCCGCTCCGCGACAAGCGGCGCGACCCACCACGCCGAAAGCAGCGCCGTGCAGACTCCAGTCGCCGCCAGAACGGCCCAGGGACGCCGCGTCGGCGGCTCGCCGGACTTGCGCAGGCCCGGAAGCACGGCCAGCAGAATCAGTACGTCCGCCAGCACAAGCGCCGCCATCATCGAGGTGAAGAAATGCGAAAGCACCATCGCCGCCAGCATGAACGCCGTCGGGACGCGAAAGCGCCGGTCGAGAGCGTCCCGGCACGCCATCGCCATCGCCGGGGGCATCAGCGCGAAACTCCAACTGTTCGCGATCATCCCGGCCAATGTGCTGTACGCGTTGACGCCCCACATGTTGTGCGTGTTGTCCAGTGCCAGCGGCACGGCCAGGCAGGCAAGCATCGCCGGAGCCGGACAATGCAGACGGAGGATTCGACCGGAGGCGTAGAGGCTCGCAGGCAGCGCAAGCAGCCCGGCAATCGAACCGAGCTTGAACGCCACATTGTGCGGGATGGCTTCCTCCAGCAGCGCCATCGCCGCGTAGGGCAATGGAAAGTAGAAGCGAAACATCGGGAAGCCGCTCCACCACCCCGGCGCCCACGACACGATCCGCCCCGTTTCGCGGATACGCGTGATCAGGTAGTGGTGCGCGGGCGTGTCGCCGCCGACGCACAACGTATCCAGCCCCACGAGCGGCGCCTGCAGCATCCAGCCGAGGTAGAGTGTCAACCCCGCCACGAGCGCCGCGTCGCCCCATGCCCAGACCGCTCCGCCCGCCGGCAAGGCGGCGTCAGACAGCCTCTGGCGGAGGCCCCGCGCAAACATCGCGCCCCAGATGGCGACGAGGGCCAGCGTGATTTCGCGCGGAAGCCGTTCGGGCGTCGCCGGGTCGACCGGCGATTCGGCGGTGCCGACTTGCAGTTTCGCCGGCGCCTCGACGGCATGGTGGAGACCATCGGAAGTTTCGAATTCGAGCAGGACGGCGACCGGTGCGGCGCCAGCGCGGCGGAAGGCGCGGTTCGTCACGCCGATCTCCGCGACGGCGATGCCGTTTGCGGGGATCGTCAGCGTCCGAGGCGCATCGGACGTGGCGTCGAGGCCATCTGGCAGAAGCAGACGAAGCGTGGCGACGACATTCTCCGGGGCGGATGAATGCGCGGCTAGGCCCAGCGTCCAGAATCGCGTCGTCTGGGTTGCTCCGCCGCACAGGGACGAGGGCGGCGCGAGGGCGGCGGAAATCGGCGTCTTGAACGTCGCCGCGTCCACGCCGACGAAGGCCCGCGCCCAGGCGAGCGTCGCGTGGGTTTCGCCGGAAGCGTCGGCATAGTCGATGCGCAACGGAACGAGGTGCTTGCCCGGCTCGTCGAGGGACACGGAAGCAGGCAGGACGCCGGAAACGGAGTCGCCGCCATCGAGGAACGCGGAAGCGCCGCGCGAGGGCGGTCCCTGCGGAGGAAAAGCCGTGACCACGAGGGCGTCGGCGAGGGCGTCTCCGGAATTGGCGATCGTCCAGCGCACCTCGCCCGCAGCCGCGTCGTAGCGGGTCGTCGTCTCCAGGACGATCGACCCCGCGAACGCGGTCGAAACCGCGAACCCCGCGACAAGCGCGGTCAGCCATCGCGACGGGAAAATGTGGGCGGCAAGCTTCGTGGCAAAGTCCATCTGGCGGATGCGCGGCCAGGGATTTCCAGCCGCGCGAAGGCAGTGTACCATAGATCGCGAATCGCGGACAAGCGCCGCGCCGGAGGCTGACGACCTCGTGGGCCATCCCCCGATTGCTCTCGACAGGAGGACGCGGGTTCTACTAAACTGAGTACCGCGCGACAGGAAGAAACGCGCCTTTGATTCGCACCCAAATCCCACGGACGCCTCCGCGTCGGTCAGACGCGATCCTTCTCCATGAACCCGGCCTTCGCAAACGCCCCCTTTCCCAGACTGGCGCCCCCCGTTCGCGGCGTGGCGCCCGCGATAAGCCAGGACGATCGGAAGACTGCTCGATGAAGTGCATGTTCCATGTTCACACGATCTACTCCGGCGACGGCCAGATCACGCTGCCTGAACTGGCGCGCCGATCCAAGGCCGCCGGGATCGAATGCCTGTTCATCACCGACCACAACACGATCGAAGGCGCGCTTCGCTTCCAAGAGCGCTTCCCTGAATTTCTCACCGTCGTCGGCGAGGAGATCATGACAAGCGCCGGCGAGGTCATCGGAATCTTCCTCAAGGAGAACATCGCGCCGGGCCAGAGCGTGGAGCAGACAATGGCCGCGATCCGCGCGCAGGGCGGGATCGTCGTCCTTCCCCACCCGTACGACGTCTGGCGTCCCTCCTCGCTGAAGCCGGAGGCCTGCGAAACCGCCTTCTCCCAGACGGACGCCGTGGAGGTCTTCAACTGCCGCTCCTTCTCCGCTCGGCACGACCGGCGCGCGTCGAAGGCGTGCGCAAGCCACGGCAAGGTGGCGCTCCCCGGCGTCGACGCGCACTTCCCAGAGGAGATCGGCCGCGCCACCTTCGATCTGTCCGAGGCGCCGACGCCTCGAAACTTCCCGTGGTCTCCCGCCAACATCCGGGCCCGACGCGATTCATCCTTCTTCCGCGGATGCCTCCGCATCAAGAGCATCTGGGGAAAATACGCCCCGCTGAATCTGCCTGAACGCTGTTTCTCCTCGCTGCAGCGGATGGTCTTCCTCCGGACGGGCGGTTCGTTCTTCACGCTGGCCGAAGTCGAGCGTCTCTCCGTCCAGCTCGCGGAGCAGGTCAAGGCTTCCGGCTACCGCCCAGAAGTTGTCGTGGGCATCGCCAACGGCGGCTTGTTCCCGGCCTATCTCGTGGCCCAGGCGCTGAAACTTCCCTTCGAGACCATTCGAATCACCCACCGGCAGCTCCGCCTCGGCCACCTGGATACCGACGACATCATCGGCGGCTGCTTCCTGCGGAACGCGCTCTACGGCGCCGAACCGATCGTCCTCGGGGGGTGCCCAGACTCCATCCGCGAGCGGAAGATCCTGCTGGTGGACGACGATTGCAGCCTCGGCCGCACCTTCCGCGCCGCACTCGACCTCGTGACGGGATCGGCCGCCGAGGCGCGGACCGCCTGCGTCCGCGTCCTCAACGGGAACTTCGACCCGGACTACGTGGTCAGCGACCACCGCGGAAAGGTTTTCAAGTTTCCTCGCTTCCCATGGTATAAGTATTCGTCTGAGTACCCCCGCTACGCGCGACTGCGGGAGAAATTCCTCTACCCCTCCCGGTACAACCACACCCGCTTCGGATGACGATGGAACACGCCCTGCATCCTTTGCTTCCACGCGCCAAGGTCCTCGGAGTCGGGAGCCTGGTGTTGCGCTTCTTCCGTCTGGAACACCCCCGTGCGCTCATGCGGCGCACCTATTTCTGGACGGCGCTCTCAGGGGGGTGCTTTTGCGCCAGCTCGTTCGTTCTCCTGGTCCTCATCGTGCGGCTGCTCGGCGAGCCCGGCGCCTACTGGGGCGGGGTGTTCAGCATCGCGCTGGCCATTTCGCAGCAGTTGATCACCATCGGTCTCTTCCAGATGCGCCCCTTCCAGGTGTCGGACGTGGACGAGGCCTACTCGTTCAGCGAGTACCTCGTCTCCCGGACGCTCACGGTCGGACTGATGGTCGCCGCGGGCGCCGTCTGGATCGTCGCAGGCGGCGTGGGACACGACAAGGCCGTCGCCCTCCTGCTGCTGCTCGCGTTGCGCGCGGCCGAATCCTTTTCCGATGTCTTCGAGGGGCGCTACCAGCAATTCGGACGTCTGGACATCGCCTCCAAGGGGATGTTCTTCAAGACGCTCCTCCCGATGGGCTTGTTCAGCGGCGTGTTGTGGGCCACGCGGGACATGCTCGCGGCGCTCGCCTGGATGGCGCTGCTCAACTGGCTGCTGCTGATCGCCATGGACGGTCTGCTCCTGCCCTCGTTCGCGCGTCTGGATCTCCGGGGGTCGCTTCGAAAGCAGCGGCGACTGCTTCTGGCCTGCCTCCCGCTGGCGATCAACGCCTTCCTGTTCATCTACCTCAACAACCTCTCCCGCTACGCCATCGACCGCTTTCTGGACGAACGGCGGATGACGGAGTACAACGCGCTGTTCATGCCGTCGTTCCTCGTGATCCTGCTCTCCAGCTTCGTTCTCCGCCCCGCGCTGACCCATCTCGCCCGGCTCAGCAAGACGGGCGATGCACGAGGATTCCGCCGCCAAATCTACGTCCAACTGGCCTGGGTCGCGGCGTTCACCGCGCCGACGCTGCTGCTGGTCTACGCCTGGGGCGCGCCAGCGTTGTCCCTCCTCTACGGGATCGACTTGACGCCCCACCGGAACGCCTTGTGCCTGCTGATCGCCGGCGGCGCCCTGATCGCCGTGTACTACGTCTTCCAGTCGGCGCTCATCATCCTCCGCCGCCAGACGGCCTGCCTGATCGGCATCCTGCTCGCGGTCGCGGCGGGGCGGTCGTTCACCCCGTATGCCGTGCGAACCCACGGCGTCGTGGGCGGTGCCGCCAGCTTCCTGTTCTCCGCGCTCATCCTGTCCTGCATCTTCATGGCCCTGACGGCCTGGCACGCCCGGGCGGCTTCAACCGAGAGGATCCTCCACGATGGAAACCCCTGACACGGTCCTTGAACTCAGCGTCGTCATCCCCTGCCTCAACGAATCCGCCACGATCGCCAAGACCGTCGGCCTGGCGCGCGAGCTGATCGCCGTCGTCGGCGCGCCCGGCGAAGTCGTCGTCGCCGACAACGGTTCTGACGACGGCTCGCAGGCCCTTGCCGAGGCCGCTGGCGCCCGCGTGGTCGTCGCCGATCGCCGGGGCTACGGCTTCGCGCTGCTCTCGGGCATCCGCGCCGCCAAGGGCCGCGTCGTCGTGATGGGGGACGCGGACGCCACCTACGACTTCCGCGAAGCGCTCGACATGGTCAAATCCGTGCAGCAGGGCGCGGACCTGGCCATGGGGAGCCGGCTGCGCGGCGACATCGAGCCGGGCGCCATGCCCCCGCTCCACCGTCATCTCGGCACGCCGGTGCTCACGGGGCTCATCCGCCTCTTCTTCGGACTCCGCATCACGGACTGCAATTGCGGCATGCGCGCCTTCTCGAAGCAGGCCTTCGAGAAGATGGGCATCGTCTCCGGCGGCATGGAGTTCGCCTCGGAGATGCTGATCAAGGCCGCGCTCTGCGACTTGAAAGTCGTCGAGTTCCCCTGCTCGCTGCATGTCGACACGCGCGACCGCAAGCCCCACCTCAACACCTGGCGCGACGGCTGGCGCCATCTGCGCTTCATCCTGCTCTTCGCGCCGCACATCGTCTTCACCGCCCCGGGCTGGATCCTGAGCGGCGTGTTCGGCATGATGATCCTGCTGCTGTCCCTCGGCCCGGTCTCCGTCGGCGGCGCCCACTTCGACTACCACCACCTCTTCTACGCGGTGCCGGTCTTCTGCATCGGCATCCAGCTCCTCTGGTTCTCCGCTTTCGCCCGGAAATTCAGGGCCTTCGCCGGCCTCGACGCGGGCGCGGCCGCCGAGCCCGCGAAGTTCCCCCTCGAACGCTGGCTCCTCCTGGGGCTGCTCGTGGGAACGGCCGGCGTCGCCGTCTTCGCGACCGTGCTCGTCAACTGGTGGGCGTCCGGCCGTGGCCCGCTGCTCGCCATCCGCAGCTCCCTCTTCGCCCTCACGCTCGTGCTCGGAGGATTTCTGACCGTGATGAACGCGCTCATGCTCAGCATGCTCGAACTCCACTTCGACTCCCGGGCAACGCGCCGCGGATGACGCCACGAGACTGACGGAGAGTCCATGTCCGGAACACCGAAGATCAGCGTGATCATGCCCGTTTTCAACGGAGCGAAATACCTGCGCCACGCCCTCGGCTCAATTTCCAGTCAAGCTCTCTGTTCCGGGGACCTGGAAATCATCGTCGCCGAGGACGGCTCGGCGGACGACTCGCCGGGCATTCTCCGCGAAGCCTCGGCATCGCTTCCCATCACCGTCATCGATGGAGCCCGCAAAGGCAATTGGGTCGCCTCCACAAACCGTGCGCTTCAGAAGGCCTCGGGCGATTACGTCTGCTTTCTCCATCAAGACGACGTCTTCATGTCCACGCGGCTCAAGACGCTGATGGGCGTCGCGGCGGCCTTCCCCGACGCACAGGTCTTTGCCCACCCGGTGCGATTCATCGACGGCGCCGGGAAATCCTGTGGAACATGGACATTCCCCTCAAAACGCCTGCGACATCGGGCCGTTGACTGGTTCTCACAGCCGACCACCGTCAAGCACAACATTCCCGTCGATCACCGGTTCCCGCCTTCCGGCTGGTTCCCGCAACTCCTCGTCCAGAACAACCTCGCCGTCCCCGGCGTCATGTTCCGGAGAGCCCTGCTGGATTCGGTCGGATTTCTCGACGAGTCGCTGCGCTACACGGCGGACTGGGATTTCTGGTTGCGGCTCGCCGCCAAACAGGACCTCGTCCTCCTTCCCGAGCCTCTGGCCGAGTACCGCATTCACCGCGAGGCGCAGACCGTCGGCTTCGCGGAGAAACAGACGGAATACGCCGAAAACCTCCGCATTGTGCTCGACCGCTACATCGGCACCCTCGACGCCTTACCCGAGATCGACCGTCGCGAAGCCGAAGACTTCCGCGCGATGGCGACCCTGGGCGTATCGACAAACCTCTGGCTGGCCTCCCGCATCACCGCAAAACCGCAGCCTACCGCCACGCTCCTGCGGGCCCTGCGAACTGCGGGCATTCGCAGCAGCATCCGCTACCTTCGCCTCTCGCGCATCGTCCCGCGCGTCGTCGCCCGGCTCCGCGCCAACGTCAACACCCGATCTTCCCCAAGAGAACCGCAACCATGAATCCCTCCCTGCGCAACAACGTCCGCTGCGGCGCCGCCATGCTGCTGTTTCCCGTGCTGTTCGCGCTGCTGCTCGCCCACCCGCTCGCCGCATCCTTCAGAACCGGCTCGGGCGCGACGCTCCACGCCTGGCAATCCAAGTTCGTCCTTTCGGCGTTTCCGCTTCTCGCGCTCGCCCTGCTGGCCCTGACGGCATTCGTCTGGCGTTGGGCGGGTCACCGGCTTGCGCCATGCCCGGATCGGGCCGCGCGCATCCTGCTCGCGCTGCGCCCCGTTCTCCTCCTGCCCCTCGCCGCATTGGGTGGCTATCTGGCGCCTTGGATCGGCCTCGCCGCCGCCGGACTCGCCCTCCCCTACGGGTGCGCCTTCATCGCGGCGTGGACGCTCGAGAACCTACTCGGCGATTCGATCGCCACCGACGACTCCGGCAATAAACCCCGCATTTTCTCGTGGTCGATCCTCGCCTACGCCGTCTTCATCTTCGCAATCGGCCTGCATTTCCACGAGAAGGTCGGCAACCACAGCGGCGACGAAGTCCACTACCTGACCCAGCTCAAGAGTCTCGTCGATGACGGAAACCTCGAGATCTCAAACGAGATGGAGGAGACGATTCGTAAACTGGGTCGTGGAGCCCTGCGCCGATCACACATCATCGAGAACGCCGAAGGCAAGCTCTACAGCTACCATTCGTTCGGTCTCCCGCTGCTGGCCTGGCCATTCGGTTTCTTCGGCGCGACCGGGCTCCAGTTGATCCTTGCGATTCTCACGGCGATCGCCGTCGCGGGGTGCCGCGCGGCCTGCCTCGAGGCCAAGGCGTCGCCTCGGGCCGCGGCGGTCGTGACCTGGACCCTGGCCTTCTCGTACATCTGGGCGGTATACAGCACACGCTTCCTTCCCGAAATCCTCGGCTGCGGATTGGTCGCCTGGGGGTGCTGGGCGCTGGCGGCGCAGCGGGAACGCCGCTGGACGGCCACGATCGTCGCCGCGATCTGCTGCGGCTTCCTGCCCTTCGCGCATGTCCGCTGGGCTCCGGCGAGCCTCGTCATTGCGGCCTTCTACGGCTTCGAGGGGCTATTCATGAAAGGCGAGAAGCTCGGCCCCAAGCTCGGAAGGCTTTTCGCCTTCGCGGCGATCTACGCGGCCTTCGGCTTCACGCTGCTCCATATTCATGCCACGCTCTATTCCGGTGCCCAGGCGTATGACTACGACAAGGTGCTCTTCAGCTACCCCCAGGCGATATGGGGGATGTTCAACGATCGGCGCGGTCTCCTCGGCCTGCTGCCCGGGCTGCTGTGGCTCGTCGTCGCGCTACCCTTCTGCGCCGCGCTCGGGAAGCGCGCCGCTTTGCGGACGGCGGAGTCTGGCGCGATTCTGGCCATCGTGCTGTTGACCAACTGCACGACGTCGGCGGCGCTGGCCGGCGCCTGCATCCCGGGCCGTTATCTGCTGACCGCAGTCCCCGCGCTGCTGCCGCCGGCGGCGCTCGTACTGTCCCGCTGCGGGCGACCCGCGCGCGTCTGGCTGTACTTTCTGACCGCCATGCCCGTGCTCTTCTTCGCCTACGTGGGAGGCTGTATCACGGGATCCCCCGAAGCGTTCTTCCGCGTACCCGAAAAACTCCGCGGCTACATCGGATTCCACACCTACTGGGAGCCGCTGACTTCCTACCTGCAAAACGTCGCGCCCGCCTCCATCGCCTACGCCTCCGCATTCGTCGCGCTACTCATGGCGTTCACGGCCCTGATGTTCTTCGCCAAGCGCAAGCCGCGGACCGTCGGCGTGCTCGCGGCCGTCGTTCTCGCGACGGCGCTCGCCTGCGGCTTCAAGTCCAACGCGCTGGAGAACGGCGGAGACGACACGCGGATATCCCTCCTCGCAAAAGACCAGCCGTTGAGGCACTTCTTCGTCGAGACGCAAGAGCCCAACCCGGAATTGTTCGCCACGCTGGTCGGACCGCCCCCCGTTCGACCTCATCCCCTCACCACGCTCAGCGACCGCCCCAGGCCAGCCGGCGCCCCCTACTCCTTCATGCATGTGCTCCGCATCCCGCCCAACGACTGGGACGGCCGCGGCATCCGCTGGCATGTCATCCGCCCGGACCAGATCCGCCACGACTTCGACGGCCACTTTGCCATGCGCGTCGTGGGCCGCGTCAACCGCGGCCGCGCCCGCTTCGCCGTCCGGCAGGGCGCGGTGTCGCTTGAGGAGGACCACGTCCTGGGGGAAGGTCCGTTCGACTTCACGTGGCTCGTGCGCACCCGGAAGAACCGCGGGTTCACAAACACGATCATGTCGTTGGAAGACGAAAAAGGCGAAGTCGTCGTGGACTACATCCAACTCGCCCCCTATTCGCCGCACATGCGCACCTCGGGCTTCGTTCTCCCGCCAACCACGCAGGTGCGCGATCTCCTCGCCCGCTAGCCCGAAGTTCTAGCGGCCCTTCCACCGAAGTGCCACAAGACGCCCCGCATGACGGCCCGGCAACTGGCCGAGTCCCCCGAGATGAAAGAGCTTTCCCGCATGGTACGGGACGGCGAGCTTGACCGGGCGCGGACGCTGAACTATCTGAACCGACAAGGGAAGGGCAACAAGGCATGAATCCGAAAGACGAAGACACAACGCAAATGAATCTGCGGATAGATCGACACCTGCACCGCCGTATCAAGGCCGCCGCCGCATTGGAAGGCGTGTCGATGCAAACGCTGATCGAGGGCATTCTTCGCAAGGTCATCGAGGAGGGCGACGACGAAGAGCCCAATCGCGAAGACAAGCTGGGGAAGAGGTAGCCGCCATGCCGCTGCGCCCCGTAGGATTGCGCCTGCTGCGTCCCGAGCCGTCGAGGCGGCGCACACCCGCCCGAGGACACCCGGCCCCGCCTGGACGCGGGAGACGGCGACGGGCGCGACGTGCGGAGCGGACGGCGGCGCGACGGGCGACGCGGCACCCCCAGGGGGCGGGGGGGGCATGACGCGAACAGGGGGCCTTGTGTAACAATGGGTAGGACACCGGGAAAGAGAGGGACGCGGGAAGGATCGGGCGGATCTTCGGATGTGCTGCCCGTCGTCGTCGTGGACACCCGCGAGCAATCGCCCCTTCCCTTCGTCAACTGCCCATCCGAGACCGGGACGCTGGCAACGGGCGACTACAGCGTGAGGGGATTTGAAGACGAGTTCACCGTCGAGCGCAAGAGCCTTGACGACCTGGTGGGAAGCTGCACCTTCGAGCGGGAGCTTGTGCGGATGCGCGGGTACACCTTCCGGCGGCTGCTGATCGTGGGGACGGTCGAGGACGTGGAGGCGCACCGGTACCGGAGCCGGGCGGAGCCCAAGGCCGTGCTGGCGTCAATCACGGCGTTTGAAGTCCGCTACGGGCTGCCGGTGGCGTTCTGTCCGAACCCCGCCGCCGCCGCGCTACAGGTCTAGCGCTGGGCGGTCTACTTCCTGCGGGAACGGCTGAAGACGGCGCGCGGGATCGTCGAGCGCTACGCTTCCGACAAACTGCGAAGGGCGATGCCGAGCGCGTAGCGAGCAGACCGTTGTTGGGGCTATTTCAGTTTGTCCGCGTTGCTGCGGGCCTTCTCGCGTTGATTGTACAACTCATTGGCCTTCGTTATTCGCCGGAACAGTGCCTTGAGGTTAAGCATGTTTAACCTGACAGTCTGCTTCTCAACAAGCCGATCCTCGGCGAACGCGCCCCGTGCTGTGAGCCAGACGAAGATATTCTCCGCATTGTTCTTGGATACGAACTCCAGTTTCACTCCTCCGAACGAACCGGCGTCTTTTTCTGCATCGAGCTGCTGCTCGACGCACTTCTGAGACCATTCGGTAATCTTGATGAGTTGCTTGGCCAACTGCAACAGGGCATCTGGGGGGATGGACGCAACCGTACAGAATGCCCCGTCACCAACCTTGATGTAGAATGAGTCGGCGTCCTTGTAGATGTTGAAGGTGATCGGAACGGTTGTTTCCTGTTTGAGGATTTCATTGTACCTGTACCCGTACACGGGTTTGTTTTCCAGAACGCGTGTCCATGTCTGCGTGTGTACGGCGTAGGCGGCGAGTTTGGCCTTCTCGTCGCCTGATTCGTATTCGCGGATGAACCACTCGTAATCTCGTATCAACTGCTCCCCCAGATCAACATCCGGACCAACAAACATGCTGCTGTTCCGTTTCATCCGGGCAACGCTCTTTTGGGCCTGCTCGTATGCCTCTTGTGGTTTCTTGGCCTCTCGTTCTTGCATCCTCCGCTCTTCGGCAAGGCGGGCGTTTTCCGCGATGAGGCGTATCCGTTCTTCCTCGGCCTTCGCCGCAGCGATCTGATCTCCGAAATCCGTCTTGCTGGCCGGAACGGTCACGGATGATCCCCGGTAGTCCAGGAAGAGGGTGTCACCGTTTGCGGAGCGGACAGGTAACGCGGTTCCGGGTGGCAGGGTGACGGCGCCGTAGGTCTTGCCGTCGGTCACAATGGGTACGTCCAACTTTTCTTTCAATCGAACCCGTGTAGGTGTTTCGGCGGACGCCGATTGAATGGCCACGAGTAGCAGAAGGAAGATGTACTTTGTTTTCATTTTTGCTGCCACAACGAATAGCGTTTCACCCATCGATGAAGCAATTGTAGAACGCCTTGAAATTTAACGCAAGCGGTTTTCCTGCCGCTGTCGGGGAGTTTTCAAAAGCGGAAAAGTGGGAGCGAGCAAAAGCGGAATGGCAT
>CAYVJM010000003.1:0-25348 GCA_964451695.1 uncultured Lentisphaerales bacterium
TTGCGTACCACCGCCGTCACCTCGAGCGGACTCCCGGCCACGGCCGGCCGCGGCGTGACCGTGACGGCGTCGATGACGAAGTCCGGCAACGGCGGCGCGGCCCCCGCGGCGCCGCCCGCCACGGCCAGCGCAACTGCCAGCCAAACGCCCTTCACCCACGAGATAACCGAACATCTGCTCATGTCGGCGCCAGATTCTAGCCGCTCAAGCCTCTCCAAATCAATGGGAAAACTTGTAACTGGAAACTAGAAACTTGGCGCTCCAGCACTCCCATGCCGCTTCTTGCCCTTCTCGCCCTTCCGGTTGGTTTTCACAACAGAAGGGCAAGAAGGACGAGAAGATTGACTGGAGGCGATGCGGTCGTTCACCGCAGAGGAAACGTCGTCGGCTTGTCGATCACGGGGTCGTCAGATCCTTTTTCACGACGGCGGAGACCTGGTCGGCCATGGCCTGCATACCGGCGACGTCGGGATGGCCGGCGACCTTCGAGATGTTGTTGAGATCGATGCAGGGAACCGCGTAGTGCTTGCAGATCGCATGGATCGAGTCGTTGATTTCCGCTTTGAGCCCGTCGTTGAGGATGAAATAGACCTTGGCTTTCGGATAGAGCGACTTCAGTTCGCTGCAGAGTTTCGCCATGGCCGGGCGGAATGCGTGGAGATCTTCATTCGTCCAGTTCTCGAACTTGTAGTCGCCGATGGGCGCGCCGCACCAACTGTCGTTCGTCGCGCCGCAGACGAGAATGACATCGGGATGGCCGAGATCGCTGGCGCGGACGATGAACGAACGGTCGGAATAGTCGGCCTTTCCGTAGCCGGTGAACGAGACCGTCGCCCCGGAATAGGAATTGTTCTTCTCGAGCTTGCCGCCGATGGCGTCGATGGCGAGCGCCCACCAGGTCTTTTCAGGCGAATCGACGCCGTTCTTGGCGGCGGGCGGTTTCGGATACCAGATCGCGTGTCCCTTGGGAATGGATCCTTCGAAGGTCGAGTAGCTGTCGCCGAGAATGGAGACCTTCGGCGCGATGGCGGATCCGGCCTTGGCTTCCGTCTCCGCGTTCGACAGGGTCAAGACGGCCAAGGCCGCGACGGCGGCGGCGAGTGTGCGTTTCATAGAGAGCCTTTCATCCGTGGCGGTGGATCAAATATGGAGTTCGCGGTCATTCTAGCCGCTCACGCCACCCCGAATCAATGTGAAACTAGAGGCGGAAACTTGTGACTGAACCCTGGCGCTAGCCGCACTCCCAACTCGCGATGGCCGCATCTTGCTTTTCACCCCGCCAAACCGTAAAATGACGGCCCCAAGGAGGCTCGGAGCAAAGATGGCCGGAAAAAAGATTCGCACGGGCGTGATCGGCGTCGGAAGCATCGCGCGAGGGTCGCATATCGCGGGCATCAAGCGCAGCCCGGACGCTGAACTGGTGGCAGTTTGCGACATCGTCCCGAAGAAGCTCGAGGAGGCCGCGAAGGACTACGGGCTGGACGCGTCCCGCTGCTTCCTCGACTACGAGGATCTACTGAAGTGCCCCGACGTCGACGCCGTGAGCATCTGCACGCCGAACGACGTCCACGTGCCCATCGCCCTGGCGGCGGTGAAGCACGGCAAGCCGTTCGCCGTCGAGAAGCCGCTTTCGGTCGACGGCCGCTCGGCAAAGCGCCTCCACGAGGCCGTGAAGGCCGCGGGGATCCCGAACATGGTCTGCTTCTCCTACCGATTCCGCGGCGCGGCGCTCTATGCGCGGGATCTGATCGCGGAGGGACGGCTCGGCACCCTCCGCCACGTCTACGCCTCCTATCTCCAGTCGTGGGGAAATCCGCGGAAGGACTGTCCGCGCGTATGGCGCTTCGACGCCAAGGTCACGGGCAGCGGCGCGCTGGGCGATCTCGGCTCGCATGCCCTCGACCTCGTGCGCTACGTCACGGGCCGGGAAATCGAAAACCTCGTCGCGCAAACCGGCACGTTCGTCCACGAGCGGCGGAGTCCGGACCCTGCCGCGAAGAAGGGGGCGAAGCTGCCCGTGGACGTGGACGACTACGCGCACGTCCTCGCGCAGATGTCCGGCGGCGCCTCGGCGTCGTTCACGATTTCCCGCAACGCGTTCGGGCGCGGCAACTACCAGCGCATCGAATTCTATGGCGACCAGGGCGGCCTCGTCTACGAGCTGGAGCGCGAGGATTCGCTGGGCGTCTGCTTCGAGCCCGATGCCGAGCGCAACTGCCGCTACGACCGCGTGCCCGTACCCGAGAAGTACCGCGTGGACCAGATGCAGACGTTCTTCAACATCGTGAAGGGCAAACGCCGCTGGCCCGGCGCCACGGTGGAGGACGGCTACCTCAACCAGCTCTGCATGGACGCGGCGCTGCGCTCCGCCAGAACCGGGCGCGCCGTGGCCGTCGCCCCCGGTCGCTAGTCGCCCAAGGCTAGAGAACGCGCGGCCCGTCGCGGCCGACGACGACCAGATCCTCGATGCGGACGCCGCCTCGGCCCGGATAGTAGAGGCCGGGCTCGACGGTCACGACCATGTTCTCCACGAGGCGTCCGCCGCTGGGCGAAAGCCGCGGCTCCTCGTGGATTTCGAGCCCGACGCCGTGCCCGGTGCCGTGGAAGAATCCGAAGGGAAGCCCGTCCGCGCCGGCGCCCGTCTCGAAGCCGGCTTCTGCGAAGCGGCGCTGCACCGCCGCGTGGATCGCCGCGCCGCAGGCGCCGTGGCGGACCTGCGCAAGCGCGGCGCGCTGGGTCTGGCGCACGGCGCGGTGGAGCGCGGCATGCCAGGCCGAGGGACGTCCGTGCATGAACGTGCGCGTCATGTCGCCCCAGTAGCCGGTCTCGAGGCTGCGCGGAAAGATGTCGCAGACGACCCACTCGCCCGTCCGGAGCGGGCCGCTGCCCTGCTCGTGCGGATCGGCGGCCTGCGCGCCGCCGGCGACGATCGTCTCCTCGTCGATGCAGCCGAACTTGAGCACTTCGGCGCGGACGATGGCGCGCGCGGCCTCGGAAGTGAGGAGCCTGCCGCGCCAGACGAGGCGCCCGCCCGCGTCGGCCTCCGCATCGCGGATCGCGCGGCCCACGGCACGCATCGCGGCGCGCGCGGCCTTCTGGACGCGGGCGATCCAGACGATCTCCTGCGGCGTCTTGACGACGCGCCGGCTCGCGGCGGGGCTCGCCGCGGCGATCGAAACGGCGACGCCCGCCGCCTCCAGTTCGCGCGTCGCGCCGACGGGAAAGCGGGGCAAGACCTCGACGCGACCGGCCGCGTACCGCTGCACGGCGGCCAGCGCCCAGGCCGCCGGCTTGCCGAGACCATCCTTCGGCACGCCCAGCGAGGCGGCCGTCTCGACAACGCAGCCCGCGGCCTGCGCACGCGCACGCCCGCACTCCATCGACGAGACGACGAGCACCGTCTTGCGGGGCAGCATCAGGACCACGACGTCGTCCGGCGCCAAAAAACCCGTCGCGTAGCGGATGTCGGGCTCCACAACGGGCTTGCCAAGAAGCAGATGCGGGACTGTTAATTTCTTCATGCGCAGGAGTATTTGAGAAGGCGCCATGAAAGGCAACCTTTTTTTTCATCGCGCCGCGCCGCCCCGCCCGGGAACCGACAGGACCGCCGCATACCCGAGTCTCGGCGACAAGGCGTTCGCAAAATGCAAAAGGACGCGGCCGGAACGCGGACTGCACGCTAGCGAATCCAATAAAGCCTTGACCATCAACGTGATGCAAAAATCGGAGTGCATCAAAAAATGGAGACGGCTTGCGACGCCGACGTGGCTAAGCCATTTGCCGACAAGGTCTTTGAGCAGGACGATGCGAAAGCGCGCGGGAACGGCGGCGACGCGGCCGCCCGCCGGGCGAGGTCTCTCGGAGGGCGTCGAACGGAGGCGGAAGAAGGGTGTTCATAACCTGTTGATAAGGGGAAGATTCTTTTGCCTTGCGAAATGGGGCCGCAGTGTGTGAACATCTCGGGCGTCTTGACAGAAGGAACTTGGCCGCCGCGGCGATGTCGCCGACGGAGGAAGGGGCAGTCGCCCCAAGTTCCCGTTTCCGTTCGCCCGTTCGGGCGTGGAACGACTGCACGAATTTTGGAGAGAGACCGGTGGACTTGCACGAGGAGATTTGGTCGGCCGCGCTGACGCGGCTGAAGGCGTCGCTGGACGTCGACGTGTTTTCCCGCTGGATCGCGGTGATTTCACCGGTGTCGCTTCGCGACGGGGTGCTCGCGCTGGCGGTGGACAATGAGATGCTCAAGATGTGGGTGGAGAACAACTACCTCCCCTACATCCTCGACGCCGCGCGGATCGACTCCGCGGACCGGGTGTCGCAGGTCGAGATCACGGTGGATTCGAGCCGGACGCCGGTGGCGACCGAGATGGATGAGGAGTCCGAAGCGCCCCGGACGGTCCGCGCAGGCGGCACGTCCGCGACGCGCTCCGGCATCGGCCTCAACCCCAACTACACCTTCGCGGACTTCATCATCGGGCCCTCGAACAGCTTCGCCCACGCCGCCTCGGCGGCCGTCGCCTCCAACCCCGGCAGCGCCTACAACCCGCTGTTCATCTATGGCGACACGGGCCTGGGCAAGACGCACCTCATGCAGGCCGTGGCCCACGGCGTGCTCGCGCAGAACCCCGGCGCCCTCGTCTGCTACATCACCTCCGAAGCGCTGCTCAACGACTTCATCGACTCCATCCGCAACAACTCGATGGCGGACTTCCGCCGCCGCTACCGCTCCGCGGACGTGCTGCTCATCGACGACATCCACTTCCTCGCCGACAAGGACACGATGCAGGAGGAGTTCTTCCACACCTTCAACACCCTGCAGAACGCCCACAAGCAGATCATCATGACGAGCGACCGCCCGCTCAACAAGATCCAGGGCCTCGAGGCGCGCCTCGTCTCCCGCTTCCAGCAGGGGCTCATCACCTCCATCGAACGCCCCGGCTTCGAAACCCGCATGGCGATCCTGCGCTACAAGCAGCGCAACGCCACGATCCATCTGGCCGACGCGCTGCTCACCTTCATCGCGGAGAACATCACCTCCAACGTCCGCCAGCTCGAAGGCGCCATCACCCGATCCGTCTGCTACGCCTCCCTCGCGCGACAGGAGCTGACCATCGACGTCCTGCGCAACCTGCTCAAGGACATGATCGACCTCGAGAAGCGCCCCCAGCTCACGTTCCTCGACATCCAGCGCGTCGTCGCCGACGACTACGACCTCCGCCTCACGGACATGACGAGCAAGGAGCGCCCGCAGAACGTCGCGCTGCCGCGCCAGATCGCGATGTTCCTCTGCCGCACGCTCACCAACGGCTCGCTCCCCGAAATCGCCGCGGCCTTCGAGAAGACCCACGCCACGATCGTCCACGCCTGCAAGACGATCCCCGGGCGCATGGAGACGGATCGCGACCTCAAGCGCCGCGTCGAGGTCATCGTCGAGAAGCTCGGCCGCGACCCCTCCTCGCTGCTGCTCACCTCCGCCGGCTGAGCGTCCCGCCCCGGCGCGCAAAAAAAACGGCCCGCGAGCGGGCCGTTCAAAATGGAGGCGTGAATCGGAGTCGAACCGATCTAAAAGGATTTGCAGTCCTCTGCCTAGCCGATTGGCTATCACGCCCTGTTGAAAGAGACGGCGTAAAGTTAGCACAACGCCCCGTTTCTGTCAACTGCGCCCGCTGGACTTTTCAGGCCGGGTGGGCTACAATTCAAGGCGTTGAATTCACGGTTCCCGCCCATGGGCGGGTTATGGAGACTTCCATGCAGAAGAACAAGACGTTGAGAATCGGCATCATCGGCTGCGGCGGCATCGCGCGCTGGGCCCACGCCCCCTACTACACCGGCGAAAAGCGCGTCGAGATCGTCGCCGTCTGCGACATCCTCCCCGACCGCGTCAAGCAGTTCCGCGACGACCTCTTCCCCAAGGCCGACACCGTCGCGGACTACCGCGAGCTGCTCCAGCGCAAGGACGTCGACGCCGTGGACATCTGCACGCCCAACGACCTCCACTCCGAAATCGCCGTCGCCGCGCTAGAAGCCGGCAAGCACGTCTTCTGCGAGAAGCCCGACGCCGTCAGCCCCGAGAAGGCCCTGGCCATGAAGGCCGCCTCCGAGAAGGCCGGCAAGCTGCTCATGGTCATGCGCAACAACCGCTTCGCCGACGCCTCGCAGTACGCCCGCAAAGCCATCGCCGCCGGCCGCATGGGCGAGATCTACGCCGGGCGCTGCGGCTGGCAGCGCCGCCGCGGCATCCCCGGCAAGGGCGGCTGGTTCACCACGAAGGCCCGCTCCGGCGGCGGCCCGCTCATCGACCTCGGCGTCCACATGATCGACCTCGCCATCTGGCTGATGGGCAATCCGCGGCCCGTCGCCGTCTCCGGCGCCACGTTCTGCAAGTTCGCCGAGCAGTCCGGCCCCAGCGACTCCGCCAACGCCGCCTTCGGCGACTCGAAGTCCGGCGGCGTCTTCGACGTCGAAGACCTCGCCATGGGCATGGTCCGCTTCGACAACGGCGCCGTCCTCCAGATCGAATTCAGCTGGGCCTCCAACGTCAAGGCCGAGACGCGGTTCGTCGAACTGCGCGGCGAAAAGGCCGGGCTGACCTGGCGCGACGGCGACTTCGTCGAAGTCCACGCCGAGGAAGACGGCCAGCTCGTCGACATCAAACCCGCCGGGAAGCTGCGCGACGAGGGCCACGCGCGCAACCTCCGCAACTTCGTCGAGGTCCTCCTCGATGACGCCGAGCCCTGCTACAAGCCCCAGCAGGGCGTCGACATGATCAAGATCCTCGCCGCCGTCTACGAATCCGCCAAGACCGGCAAAGAAGTCCGGCTCTAGCCCCAATCAGGAGAAACGCCCCGATGTCCTTCAACATCGTCCAGAAAATCGACGACCGCGTCGAAATCCGCAACGTCCTGCTCAGCGTGTTCGACAAGTCCGGCCTCGACGTCCTCGTCGCGGGTCTGCTCGAAGCCTGCCCGCACGTCCGCTTCTACAGCACCGGCGGCACCTACAAGGTCGTCCAGACGCTGCTCGGAGCCACCGCCGCCGAACGCCTCGTCTCCGTCTCCGACTACACCGGACAGCCGGAGATGCAGGGCGGTCTCGTCAAGACCCTCGACTTCAAGATCTACCTCGGCCTGCTCGGGGAGACGTACAACGACGCGCACCAGGCGGACCTCCGGCGCACCGGCGCCGTCGCCTTCGACATGGTCGTCGCGAACCTCTACCCCTTCAAACAGGTCGTCGCGCAGCCCGGCGTCACGCCCGAACAGGCGCGCACGAACATCGACATCGGCGGCCCGTGCATGATCCGCGCCTCCGCCAAGAACTACATCCGCGTGGCGTCCGTCACCGACGCGGCCGACTACCCCGCCCTCATCGCCGAGGCGCGCGCCCACGGCGGATCCCTCTCCTTCGCGACGCGCCTCGCGCTCATGAAGAAGGCGTTCGCCCACACCGCCGCCTACGACGCCGCGATCGCCGCGCACTTCGCGCCCCTCGCCGCTCCGCAGGCCGGCGCCGCCTACGGTCTCCCCGCGCGCCCATGATCGACCTCCACGTCCACTCCACGTTTTCCGACGGCACCTGCACCCCGGAGGAGCTGGTGGAGCTGGGCGCGGCCGCCGGTCTCGCCGGCATGGCCCTGACCGACCACGACACGACCGAGGGCGTCCCGCGCTTCCTCGCCGCCGCCGAGGCCCGCGGTCTGCGCGTACTCCCCGGCGTCGAACTCAGCGTCGACGTCCCCGGCACGCCCGTCCACATCCTCGCCTATGGTTGCGACCCCGCCAACGCCCCCCTGCGCGACGCCCTCGTGCGCGTCCGCGAAGGCCGCCACCGCCGCAACGTCGAAATCGCCGCCAAGCTCGTCCGCCTCGGCTGCTGCATCACGTGGAAGGACGTCGCAGACGCCGCCGGCGAGGGCGGCGTCGTCGCGCGGCCCCACTTCGCCCAGGCACTCATCAAGCGCGGCTACGCGCGCAACAAGCAGGATGCCTTCCGGCGCTTCCTCGCCAAGGGCGCGCCAGCCTACGTCGACCGCTTCCGCCTCGCGCCCGAGGACGCGCTGCGCCTCGTCGCCGAGGCCGGCGGCGTCACCTCCCTCGCCCACCCCGCGCTGTGCGCCATCGCCCCCGCCGCCCTGCGCGATCTCGTCGCCCGGCTCGCCGCCGCCGGCCTCGGCGGCATCGAAGCCTACTACACCGGCCACCGCCCGGACCAGGTCGACGCCTTCCTGCGCCTCGCCGCCGAATTCCACCTCGTCCCCACCGGCGGCTCCGACTTCCACGGCGCCGCCACGCCCGACATCTCCGTCGGCACGGCCTACGGCTCGCTCAACGTGCCTGATGCCTCTTTCGACCTCCTTCTCGAACGCCTCGCCCGCGCCTCCTGAGGCCGGCCGCACAACCCGGGAACCGCCATGAACCCCCAGGCGCTAGCACGCTGCACCGCCACCCTCGCCGAGCTGATCCGCCGCACCTCCACCGAGCTGCCCGCGGACATCGCCGCCGCCCTCGCCGCCGGCCGCGCCGCCGAAGCGCCCGGCGACCGCGCGGACGCCACCCTCGGCACGATCCTCGACAACGCCGCCCTCGCCGCGACGCGCACCGTCCCGATGTGCCAGGACACCGGTACGCTGACGTTCTGGTTCGACGTGCCGCGCGGCTCCGACGCCCGGTTCTACGGGGAGGCGGCCCGCGAGGCCGTCCGCATCGCCACCGCCAAGGGCTGGCTGCGCCTCAACGTCATCGACGTCCCCTCCGGCGCCCAGATCGCCGACAATGTGGCCGAAGGCAACCCGACGATCCACATCGCGCAGCGTGACGTCGCCCAGGCCACCGCGCGCCTCCTGATGAAAGGCGGCGGCAGCGAGAACATGAGCGTGCAGTACAGCCTGCCCGACACGACCCTCGGCGCGGGGCGCGATCTCGAAGGCGTCCGCCGCTGCCTTCTGGACGCCGTCTGGCGCGCCCAGGGCAACGGCTGCGCGCCAGGGATCCTCGGCGTCTGCATCGGCGGCGACCGCGCCAATGGCTTCGAGAAGGCCAAGGAGCAGCTCCTCCGGGCCCTCGACGACGTCGCGCCCGACCCGTCCCTCGCCGAACTGGAGCGGCGCGTCCTGCGCGAGGCCAACGCCCTCGGCATCGGCCCAATGGGCCTCGGCGGCGCCACGACGCTCCTCGGTGTCAAGGTCGCCACCCTGCCACGCCTGCCCGCCTCGTACTTCGTCACCGTCGCCTACGGCTGCTGGGCTTGCCGGCGCGGCTCCGCCGCGCTGGAGGGGTCAGGGGTCAGGGTTCAGGGGTGAGAAAATTACAAATTACGAATTACGGAATTACTTTGTCGCGAGCTTGCCCTGAGCCTGTCGAAGGGCTTTGTCGATTCCGCAACTAGCGACTAGCGACTAAAAAACTGTGAACCGAAAGCTCAAACAACTGGCGGCTGGGGCGGCGATCGTCGCGCTCGTGGCAGCGTGCGGCATCCAAAGCCGTGCGCTGCGCAAGACGCGCCACGACCACCTCGCGCGCCCCGGCGCGGCCTACAGCGCGGACGTGCCACCCGCCGTCACGTTCGTGACCGTCACGCTCGGGGGCTTCCGCGGGATGATCTCGGATCTGCTCTGGCTGCGGGCGAGCCGCCTGCAGGAGGAGCGGCGCCACGTCGAACTCGTGCAGCTCTCCGGCTGGATCACGAAGCTCGAGCCGCACGTGCCCGAAGTGTGGAGCTACCACGCCTGGAACCTGGCCTACAACATCAGCGTCATGATGTCGCGCCCCGAAGACCGGTGGCGCTGGATCCTCAACGGCATCGAGCTGCTGCGCGACGAGGGCGTCCCCCTCAACCCGCGCAGCGCGGCGATCCATCGCGAACTCGGCTGGATATTCCAGCACAAGCTGGGAATGGACGGCGATCCCGGCCATGCGTTCTACCGCGCGGAATGGGCGCGCCAGATCGCCGCCTACCTGGGCGAGGGCGGGACGCGGCCCGATGCCGACAGCCTCGTCGCCTCCGAGCTGGAGTCGCGGTTCAAGATGGACGTCGAGACGATGGCCGACATCGAGGCGAACTTCGGCGCCATCGACTGGCGCGTGCCGATGGCGCAGTCCCTCTACTGGGGCTGGAAGGGCCTTGCCTGCGCCGACGGCCGCGAACGGCTCCCCTGCCGCCGGATGGTCTACGTGTCGCTCATGGACATGACGCGCCGCCACGGCCGCCTCGTGGGCGACCCGCTCCAGGAGGGCTGGGAATTCGCCGCCACGCCGGACACGGCCGTGATCGAGCCGACCCTCGACTTCATCGAGGAGACGATGGCGGAGCACACCTTCAACGGCGTCCGCTACGCCTACGTCGGCCTGCTGCGCGACGGCATGCGCATCCGCGCCGCCGAGGGGCGCCTCGCCGAGGCGCGGCGCATTCACGCGCGTTTCGCCGCCTTCTTCGCCGGCAAGACTTCGGCCCGGATACCCGCCTTCGAAGAAGCTCTGTCCGCGGACGACGCCGTGTTCGAATCGCTGCTCGCCTCCGCAGGCTACAACTGAAGGGCCATGCCTCGGTCTCCGGGGTTGCATGATGGGCCAGTGAGAGGATGGCGTCGCGGCGGGCGTGGGTTTTACTGGGCGCTCGCGCCATCGGGTTTTCGCCGGTAGTGCCGCACGAAGTCGATCTTGACCTCCATCGGGAAGACGGATTGCTCGGAGACGGCGTTGCCGTAGCCCCCGAGCGCGAGGTTGAGGAGGAGATAGTGGGGCTTGCGGAAGGGGTTCTGCCCGTCGGGCCAGTCGCCACGGGAAAGCTTGGACCGGCCGTACTGGCGCCCGTCGTAGTACATGTAGACGTTGTCCTCGTCCCAGTCGAGGGTGTAGGTGTGGAAGCCGTTCCAGGGCGCCTCCTCGGGCTTCAGAGCGAGGTCGCCGCCGCCGATGACGGTGTGGGGGCCGCGTTCGCGCGTGGCGTCCTTAGAGGTGTGGAGGCACGCCGCCACGCGGTTGGACTGGTTCGCCCAGATTTCGACGATGTCGATCTCGCCGCAGGCTGGCCAGTTCCAGTAGCCCGGATCCTCCTTGGGCTTGCGGATGGAATCCCCGAGCATCCAGATCGCCGGCCAGGCGCCGATGGAGGACGGCATCTGGGCGCGCACCTCGATGCGTCCGTAGAGGAAGCTCCGCTTGCCGGCGGTCGTGATGGACGCCGAGGTGTAGTCCGCAAACTCTCTCTGCCGCTTCCAGCCTCCGAGCCGGCGGTCCTTCCACTCGGGGTTGGGCCACTGCTCCTTGCGGGCGACGAGGACGAGGGCGCCGTCCTCCTGGCGGCAGTTTTCAAGGCGATTCGTCGTGTAGTACTGCGGCTCGTGGTTGCGGACGAACCCGACTTCGTTCTTCCAGAACCGCGCATCGGGGAAACCGGTTCCGTTGAACTCATCCGCCCACACCAGCTCCCAGCCGTTCGTGGAATAGGGGCGCTTGGCATCCGGATCCACCGGTTGTTGCGCCTCTTGGGCGAACAGCGCGTTGACCGCGATGACGGCGAAGAGACAGGCAAGAGTTGGCTTCAACATGAATTCCTCCGTGGTTTCGGTTCGATTCGGCCAGACCCGCTCGGGCTCGCCCGACGCAGCAGGGAAGTCGTCGCCCTGCCCGCCGAGCCCGCCGGGAATTGGTGGCCAGTATAGATTGCCGCCGCCGTCCGCGACAAGGGGAATATCCTTCAAATCAGGGTGGATTCGGAAACGCAATCCCTGTAGAATGGAAGGCAACTCTGGTGAACGCCATCGCGGGACGATGCGTGCGAACCTTACGGACATACGCCATGAAAACATTGATCACCCGTTGTTTCGCCCTTGCGGCGCTGGCCGCTCTCGTTCAAGGTTGCTGCTCGACCCCCGCCCCCGCGGAGGCGAAGCCCGTCTCCGTCGAACTCGTCCGATCCACGCGGAGCTGGGACGGCGCGCTCCTGCCGCCCTGCCCCGCAGGATCGCCCGAGGTGCGCATCCTCCGCATCGCGATCCCCGCCGGCGCCCGCCTCCCGAACCACCAGCACCCCGTGATCAATGCCGGCGTGCTCACGCGCGGACGCCTGAACGTGGTCGCCGAGGACGGCCAGAAGCTCGAACTCAAGGCGGGCGACCCCATCATCGAAGTGGTCGACACCTGGCACTACGGCTACAATCCCGACAAGACGGAAGCTGAAATCATCGTCTTCTACGTCGGCGCCACCAACGCCCCGATCACCCAATACGAACCCGCCGCCGCCCACCCCTAGCCTGACGCCACCGGAGCCCCCATGCCCTACGTCAAAGCGTCCGAAGAACCTCGCGTGATCCAGGACGGGCTCGATGCGTTCCGCATCGCCATGCCGCACCGCCATCTCGGACGCCTGCGCTGGGCCGGCATCGCACCAGTCGTTTTCGGTCTCGGCATCCTTGGCTTCTTTCACACGTGGCTGGCAGGCCCCCTCGACATGTTTTCGCGCGGCGCCGACACGCCCGGACTCGTCTTCTCCGCGATCTTCGCGCTGGTGGCGATTCCCGGTCTGCTGACGGGCGCCGGCATCCTTCTCTTCGGACTCATGCTGATCGCCAACCGCTCCTGGTCCGAACTGGCCGTGGACCGTCGGCACGTGCGCGTCGTCGAGCACTTCGGCTTCTTCCGGCGGAGCTGGAAGCGGCCGATCGAATCCCTTGTGGGCATCGCGCTCGAACGGCCGATTCCGATGGCCGCCTTCGCGGAGCTGGGCGCCATCCGCATCGGAACGAACCGGGGAAAGGCGGACGACGACGACGGCGACGACAGGCTGGAGTTCGCCGCCGGCTATCCCCGGGAGTCGCTCAAGCCCGTGCTCGAAAGCCTCCGGCGGCTCTTCGACCAGACCCCGATCGCCGGAAAGCTGGAATGGGAACTGCCCGACGAAGAGACGGAAGATGATGAGGACGGGGAAGACGCAGCCCTGTCCATGAACGCGATGCCCGAGGCCCCCGAGCCCGTCAAGCCGATGGCGACGAAGATCGTGCTGACCCGCGATGGCGACGCGACGGCCTTCATGATTCCGGCGCCCGGTCTCTTCCGTGGCCAGTCCCTCGCGCTGCTCGTCTTTTCGCTCGTGTTCATGGCCATTCCCTGCGGGATGATGGTCGTGGTGGTCCGCAGCGACGAGCCGTACGGGATCCTGCTGTTTCTTGGCATCTTCATCGCCGTGGGGCTGGCGATGCTCGCTTACGGCGTCAAGACCGGCACCATGCGCACGATGCTCGCCGTCACGCCGAGCGTTCTCGCCTTCCAGCACAACAGCGTCTTCGGGATGCGGAAACGGCTGATCCAGAGCCGGGAGATCGTCGGCGTCGGCGTCGGGCCAAGCGGCACCACGGTCAACGATCAACCGTTGCTGGAGCTGAAGATCATCGTCCGCGACTCGCCGCCCCAAGGGCTGCTGATCGGCCGCCCCGCCGACGAGCTCAACTGGATAGCCGCTACGCTTCGCCGGGTACTCGGGCTCGATGCATAGGGGCTGCCCTATGCCTTTTGTGGCTATGTTCCGTTGCCGCTATTCGCGTTCTTCGAACGGATCCTCGCGGAAGTTGGCGCACTTCACCCCGCTTCGGTCCGCATAGCCTTCTCCGTCGTAGACCAGCAGGGGGGTGGCGGCATCGGGCTCTTCCGCGCAGAAGCGCTTGAGGCGGGAGACGAAGTCCGGATGGAACGTCGCCGCGGATTTGATCTCCACGGGCCGCAGGGCGTGGCCCTCGCGGACGATCAGATCCACCTCGAAGCCCTTTTCCGTGCGCAGGAAGAAGAGGCGGGGATCCTTGCCGCGGTTCAGCCGCGCCTTCATCGCATCGGCCACGACCAGGTTCTCGAAGAGATTGCCGCGGAGCGGATCGCGCGAGACGTGGAGCGGCGCTAACTTAAGCCCAAAACTTCGTCTGTGAGGGGCTTGGCCCGCCGGGTGTCTGCAGCGTGTTGAAATTTCCAGACCGTTCCGCTTCTCGCTCTTCTCGTCCTTCCGGTTGGGCGATCTCACCAGAAGGGCGAGAAGAACAAGAAGCCCATGGGGCAAGGGTTCGAGGGCATGGATGGTCGTGTCTTTTTGCGGCCATGTCCCCTCGCTGTAAAATGGCGGCATGAAGCACCAGGGCCCGTGCCTGTTGCGATTGGCTCCCCGGCCCGCTTGTGGTAGAATCAAAAACGCCGACCCGGGTTCTGCGCTGGGGCGCAACCCGGTGCGGCACGAGGTTTTTGAAATGCCGTTGACGATTCACTGGAGCGATAGTCTGGAGAAGCTGGCCGAGGCGATGTTCGCCCAGGACGGCGTCCCCGCCGATCCCTTCCAGGCCGAAGCCGTCGTCGTGGGCGGCGCTGCGATCGAAGGCTGGCTCAAGCAGCGCTACCTCCTCGACCGGCCCGTCGGAGGCCGGCCGCGCCCGCTGCTCGCCAACTGCGCGTTCTCCCCCCTCCACCCGTTCGTCAACGACTGGCTCGCCAAGGCCGTCGACAACACCCCCGTCGGACGCCGCGATCCCGCCGGCCACCCCTATTCGAAGGCCGCCCTCCAATGGCGGATCTACGCACTCCTCGAGGCCGACCCCGCCCGCTTCGCCCCCCTCGCCCGCTACGTCGGCGACGCCCCCGCCTCCGCCGCACGCCGCCGCTGGGGCCTCTCCGGCCGCCTGGCGCAGCTCTTCGACGACTACCAGAACTACCGCTCCGAGACGCTCGACGCCTGGAAGCACGGGCGCCGCCGCGACGGCGACGCCGGTCTCGAATGGCAGGGCGACCTGTGGCGCGCGCTGCTCGCCGAGCACCCGCGCTCCTACGCCGACGAATTCCTCGACGTCGCACGCACCGGCGCCCTGCGCGCCTGCGGCATCTCCGAACGCTACCGCCGCATCTCCGTCTTCCACGTCTCCGCGATGCCGAAGGCCT
This sequence comes from uncultured Lentisphaerales bacterium, assembly GCA_964451695.1. Lineage (GTDB taxonomy): Bacteria > Verrucomicrobiota > Kiritimatiellia > RFP12 > UBA3636 > JAAZAI01. The sequence continues at coordinate 14,907 of CAYVJM010000003.1, forward strand.
ATCTGGACTTCTTCGCGCAGATCGCCGCGTTCATGCCCGTCTCGCTCTTCTGCTTCAACCCATCGCGGGCGTTCTGGATCGAAGACCCCTCCGTCAAGGGCTACCTCCGCGATCTCGCCCGAAGCGGCGAGGCGCCGATGTGGATCGAACCGCCCCATCCGCTCCTCAATAGCTTCGGCCGCGGCGTCCAATCGCTTCTCGCCGATGTCCTCGACCTCGCCGAAGGCCAGGTGAACGCGGAGGACTGGGGCGAAGACGCCGACGACTCCCTCCTCCACCGCGTCCAGCGCGGCATCCGCGACAAGGAGCCTCCAGCTTCCGCCCCAGAGCGCGGCGATGACTCGATCCAGCTCCACGCCTGCCACGGGGCGCTGCGCGAAGTGCAAGTGGCGCGCGACGCCATCCTGACGTGGTTCGAAGAGCATCCCGGCAGCCAGCCGCGCGACGTGCAGGTGCTGGCGGCCGACTTCGAACGGTATGCGCCGTTCATCGAATCCGTGTTCCGCATCGGCGACCCCGCCGCCAGCCCTCCCTGCGCGATGAGCCGCCGCCCCGCGGCCAGCGCGGGCGCCATCGGCGCCGCGTTCATCCGCCTCCTGCGTCTCCCCGAGAGCCGCATGACCGCCCCCGAGATCATGGAGCTGCTCGAGATCGAACCCGTCCGCGAAGCGCGCGACCTCTCCGCCGCCGATGTGCAGGCGCTGCGCCGGCGCGTCGCCGAAGCGGGCGTGCGCTGGGGCGCCGACGGCGAACACGTCGCGGCGCTTGTCGGCGCCGCGGGCGTCCCTGACACTGCCACTTGGCGGCGCGGTCTCGACCGTCTCCTCGCCGGCTGGGCGCACGGCCGCGCCGACACCGACGGCGGCGCGCTCATCGACGCCGGCGCGCTCGGGCCGCTGCGCGCCGACGACGCCGTCGAAAGCGATTCGGCGCGCCGCGTCGGCCAGCTCGGCGCGTTCTTCGACGCCCTCGTCGAAACGGCGGACGCGCTCTCCCGCCCGCGCCGGGCTTCCGAATGGAAGACGCTCCTCGGCGAGCTGCTCGACACGTTCTTCCGATCGACGGAGAGCTCGTTCGGCGAAATCGCCGAAATCCGCCGCGTCCTCCGCAGCGCGGCCTCGGCAGCGGCCGTCGCGGGCGATCCGCAAATCCCCGGCGACGTCATGGCGACGGCGATCGAGGCGGAACTGGGCGCCATGGCCCCCGCCGGCAACTGCGCCGCCAACGCCGTGCTCGTCTCGCCGCTCCAGACGCTCCAGGCCACGCCCCGCAAGCTGATCGTCCTCCTGGGTCTCAATGAAGGGGCCTTCCCGCGCGCGGACAACCGGCCGGACTTCGACCTCCTCGGCCGCAAGCCGCGCCACGGCGACCGCTCGCTGCGTCGAGAAGACCGACTCGCCTTCCTCGAAGCGCTGATGGCCGCGCGCGAACGTCTCGTCATGGTCTACACGGGGCGCGGCATCTCGGACAACGCCGAGATTCCGCCTTCGCCCGCCGTGACGGAGCTGCTCCAACACCTCGGCCAAGCCGTCGTCCCGGTCGTCCACCGCCTCCACGCCTTCCACCCGGACAACTTCGCCGGTCGCGGCCCCCTGCGCTCCTTCTCGCGCGCCGACTACGATGCCGCGGCCGCGCTCGCGCAACAGTCCCGAGGCGGCGCCGCGACTCCGGTGGCCGCACCCGTTCCCGCTCCTGCGCCCGCCGCGCCGGAAGATCCTGTCCTTTCTCTCGCCGATCTCCAGATGTTCTTCACGAATCCCGCGAAGGCGTTCTACACCCAGACGCTCCAGACGCGGCTGGACGATCCAGAGCGCGATCAACTGGCAGACAGCGAGTCCTTCGAAGTCGGCACTCTCGAGGCTTATTTCCTCAAGGACCGCCTCGTCGCGACCCGCCTCGACAGCGATGGCGAGACGCTCGCGGATTCCGTGCAGAACGAGCTGCAGGAACTGGGCATGGTGCCGCTGGGCCTCTACGGCAGGAAGATCGCCCAGCAAGCCTACGACGGAGTCGTCGCCCAGCTCGCCACGTCGTCCAAGTTCCTCGGGCGCCCCTACCGCGACATCCTCCGCGACCTGCGCGACATGACACCAACGGGAGCGGTCGCGTCCGTCGCCGCCCGTGAGATCGTCGGCGAGCTTCCGCTCGTCCAACAGGACGGCGCGGCGTTTGCCGTGCATTTCCGCAATGCCACCATCCGGCCGAAGACGCTCGTCCCAGCCTGGATCGCCCATTTGCTCGGCCACGCCGCGGGGCTGCGATTCGCCACCATCGTCATCGGCTCGGCGGAAGGCAATAAGCTCGAGGAGGTCGTCATGCCGCCGATGGCGCCCGATCAGGCGCAAGCCGTCCTCGCCGAACTGATCGCACTCCTCGCCGAGGGGCAGATGGACGCGCTTCCGTTCGCCCCGGCCACCTCAGAGGCCTTCGCCGCGGCCCTGCGCCCGAAGAAACCGAAGGCGCCGAAGAAGGGCAAGCCGCCACCCGAGCCGACTCCGCCACCCACCGAAGCCGAGGCGCTCGCCAAGACCGAAGGCGTGTGGAACGCCTTCAGCCTCCCCGAGAGCGGCGACACGTACTTCGCCGCCGCCTGGGGCGATGCGGGACCGATGGCGCATCCCGCGTTCCCGCGCGTCGCGACGACATTCTGGACGCCGTGCCTCGACGCCATCGAAGCCGCCGAAGCAGGAGGCACGCCATGAACTTCGGCGACCAGATCTTCGAGCCCGGCTTCGCCATGCAGGGCATCCATCTCGTCGCCGCCAGCGCCGGGACCGGCAAGACGTACAGCATCCAGACGCTCTACCTGCGTCTCGTCCTCGTCGAGGGAATGACCGTCCAGCAGATCCTCGTCGTCACCTTCACCAAGGCCGCCACAAAGGAACTCCGGGAACGCCTGCAAAAAGTGCTGCGTCAGGCGTTGGACGCGCTGGAGGACCGCGACGCGAACCCCGAGCCCCGCGTCGCCAAGATGCTCGCGCTGGCGGAGGCCCGCGACATCGGCGCGGCGGTCGCGCGCCCGCGGCTGGCGCAGGCGCTGCTCGACTTCGACCTCGCTGCGATCTACACAATCCACGGCTTCTGCCAGCGCATGCTCGGGCGCTTCGCCTTCGAGACCGGCCAGCCCTTCGACACCGAGCCCGCCGAGGACTCCGAGGCGGAGATCGTCGAGCGCTGCCGCGACTGGTGGCGTGCGGAGGTCGTCGCGAAAGGCGTCGAATCCCCCGGCTTCGCGATCGACCAGCTCGTGGCCTACGCGAAGCGGTTCATCGGCAAGCCCGACGCGCGCGCCGGCGCCGAAGACGCCGCGGCCCAGGCGGCCCGGGCCGTCGCGGCCGCGTACCGTGCCGGGCGCGGCTCCGCGCCCACCGTCACGTTCGACGACTATCTCCTCAACTTGCGCGAAGCGCTGCGCGCGGATGGCGAGGACGGCCCGCTCCACGCCGCGTTGCGCGGGGAGTTCCACGCCGCGCTCATCGACGAGTTCCAGGACACGGATCCCGTCCAGTGGGGCATCTTCAGCAACCTCTTCGGCAGCCGCCTCGACGCGCCCTGCTTCCTCGTCGGCGATCCCAAGCAGGCGATCTACCGATTCCGCAACGGCGACATCGAGACGTACCTGCGCGCCACCGCGAAGATTCCCGAGGCCAGACGCCACGTCCTCGACACGAACTACCGCTCCGAGGCGCGCCTCATCGCCGCCGTCAACCAGCTCTTCATGGACCGCCCACGCGCGGGCTCGTCGCGCACATTCGGCCATGACGCCATTCCCTACGACACGCCTCTCCTGGCACGCGGCAAGGAACTCGACCAAGCGTTGACCGTCAACGGCGCCCCCGACGAACGCCCCTTCAAGCTGCGGCTCATCGAGCACGCGGGCGCCAAAAAGATCGTCCCGGGACCAACCTCGGGCACCGGGCTCGAAGCCCTCCGCCTCGTCGGCGCCGCCATCGCCGAACTGCTCGCCGACAACACCGTCCGCGTCGCGGGCGAGCCCGTCCGGCCCGGCCACATCGCCGTGCTCGTCCACCGCCACTCCGAGGCCTCCCAAATCGTCGAATCGCTGCGCGCCCACGGCGTCCCCGCCATCCGTCAGGCGACGGGGAGCGTCTGGGCGAGCGACGAGGCGCGTCAGTGCTGGACGTTCCTCCAGGCGGTCCTCAACCCCCAGAACACGCCGACGCTGCGCGCCGCGCTGCTGACGCCCTGGTGCGGACTCTGCCACCGCGACCTGCTGGCGCTCAACGCCGACGAGGCGGTGGCGTTCGCGCCGTCCGGCGGCGCGCGCGCGCTCGAGGACTGGGTCGTCGCGTTCGAGACGTGGCGCGAGACGTGGCGGCGAAGAGGATTCCCGGCGATGTTCGAGGAATCGGCCGAGGCTCTCGGGCTGCGGCCGAGGCTCGCCGTGCTACCCGATGGATTGCGGCGGCTCACGAACATCGCGCACCTTGCCGAGCGCCTCCAGAGCGAAATCGAACAGGGCCGCAAATCCCCCGAGGCCGCGCTGGCCTGGTTCCAATCCCAGCTCGCCGATCCCCGCGGCGGCGAAGAGGACCAGGTGCGGATGGACTCCGACGACGACGCCGTGCGCATCATGACCGTGTTCGCAAGCAAGGGCCTCGAATTCCCGATCGTCTTCGCGCCGACCCTCTTCATGCTCAAGCCGGGCGACGCCAAGCGGAAACTCTTCGAGTACCACGACGACGCCACCGGCGATCTCGTCGTCACTCAGGACAGGGTACAGGGTCTGAAGCTCGAAGACCGGGAAGTCGAAATCGAGCACGCCCGCCACATCTACGTCGCGCTCACCCGGGCGGTGCACCGCACCGTTCTCTTCGCGCTGGCGACCGGCAAGTTTGTTGTGGACGATCAGCCCCTTCAGCGTTTGCTGGTGGGCGCGACGGCGACGCAGGCGGACGCCGACGCCGTCTTCGGCGCCGCCGCGGACACCCCCTGCGCCATCGAACTGATTCCGCCGGCGCCGGCGCCGGAGCCCCCCGCCTACTGCGCCCCGGCCTTCGAAGTCGGGCCGCCGCCGGAACACCCCGACATCGACACCTCCCGCGGCCACGGCAGCTTCTCCTCGCTCGCGCCGCATGGCGAGGACGACGGCGCGGTCGCTACTGCGAGGGCGGCCGACGCCGCGAAGAACCGAGATGGCGAGACCGGCGCGGAGAAGGACGCGGAGACCGTGGCGGAATTTTCGCCCGCCGACATCTTCGCCTTCCCCGCAGGCGCCAAGACGGGCACGTGCTGGCACGAGATCTTCGAGGAAATCCCCTTCGCCATCAGCGACGCGTCGCTGCGCGACGTCGTCGCCGAGAAGCTCGAAGCCTACGGTTTCCTTGCCCGCGCCGGGGAGGCGAAAGGTCGACTCGCGGCGACATTCGGCATGGTTCGGCGCGTTCTCGACCAGAGTCTCCCGACAGCGGGCGGCGCCCAGGGCGGATTCACCCTTCGGGACGTCGCGGACTCCGACCGTCTCTCCGAATGGGAATTCAACTTTCCCACGCTTCCGGATCGGCGGACGCCGGCGCTGAAGGCGGCCATCGCGCGCCACGACCGGTACCGGAGCTTCACGGACGCCGTCGGCGCCTGGGATTGCGCGATCCCCGGCGGCAACCTCGTCGGCTTCATCGACCTGCTCTTCCGCCACGACGGCCGCTACTACATCGTGGACTGGAAGTCGAACCGCCGCGGCGGGCGGCAGACGGACTTCGGCGCGGACGGCGTGCGCGAGGAGATAGGCGTTCACGGCTACTGGCTGCAGTTCCTGATCTACACTGTGGCCCTGCACCAGCACCTGCGGGCGACGCTGCCCGGCTACGACTACGACCGCCATTTCGGCGGCGTGTACTACCTCTTCCTGCGTGGCATCGACGGACGCGGGGACGGCGTTTACGCGGATCGCCCGCCGCTGGCGCTCGTCGAGGAGCTGTCGGGAATACTGGGGGATTTCAAGTGAACGCGGGCCTAGAGCAGATCATGCGTCTGCAGCGTCGCGGCTGCATCGGCGCCTTGGACGCGCAGCTCGCGGGGCTGGCTGACCGGATCGCCGGCGGTGCCGACACGCCGCTGCTGCTGGCCGTGGTGCTGGCCGCGCGCGCTGTCGAAGAGGGAAACGCCTGCGCGGATCTCGCGGCGCAGGCCGGCACGCCCTGGCGCGGACCCGACGGCGAGACGCTCCCCGACGAACCGTCCCTCCCGGCGTGGGACGACTGGCGGACGCATCTCGCGAGCGAAGCAGCGCGCCGAGTCGTCGGCGACCCGGACGCGCGCGACACGCTCCTTGTCCTCGACGGCTCGCGCCTCTACCTGCGTCGATACTGGGCCTACGAGCGCGCCGTGGAGGCGCGCATCCGCGAACTCGCCGCGCCGCGGGCAGACACGCCGGACATCGCACCATTGCTGGAAAAATACTTTCCAGAAGACGGCGCGCACGCGCAGGCCGTGGCGCAGCAGCGCGATGCGGCGCGCAACGCCGTCTCGCGGGGCCTCGCCATCCTGAGCGGCGGACCCGGTACCGGCAAGACCTACACGCTCGCGCGCATCGTCTCGCTGCTCGCCGAAGTGAGCAGACAAGCGGGGCGGGCCTTCGCCGTGCGCATCGCCGCGCCCACGGGCAAGGCCTCGCAACGCGTCGTCGAGAGTCTTCAGGGCGCCGTGGCCGACCTGCGGCGAAGCGGATTCGACGAGGCGCTGCTCCAGGCGATCCCGCAGGAGGCGTCCACGATCCACCGCCTGCTCGGCGTCCGCTACGAGTCGCCTTATTTCAAGCACGACTCCAGCAACCCGCTTGCGGCGGATCTCGTCGTCGTCGACGAGGCGAGCATGATCGACTTGCCGCTCATGGCGAAATTGCTCGACGCGCTGAAGTCCGGCTGCCGTCTCCTCCTCGTCGGGGACGCCGACCAGCTCGCGTCCGTCGAACCGGGCAGCGTCTATGGCGACATCTGCCGTGCCGCGGCGGCGGGCGGGCCGTTGGCAGGCTGCCTGACGACGCTGACCGAGAGCCGGCGCTTCCCGGCGGCATCGCCGATCGGCCGCGTCGCCGCGGCCATCCGCGGGGACGCCGCCGCCGCATGGGCGGAGCTGCGGGCCCGAAGCGCCGCGGGTGGCGCGCTCGAACTGCGCGACGGCGCCGAGGCGCTGAGCGAGGATGGCGAATTCGCGGACTGGGTTCGCGAGCGGCTGCGCCCCTATCTCGAGGCACGCGACCCGGCGGAGACGCTGGCGGCGGCGGGGCGTTTCCGCATCCTCTGTGCGCTGCGCCGCGGTCCCTACGGCGTCGAAGGGATGAACCGTCGCGTCGAGCGAATCCTCGCAGACGCCGGAATTCACCCCGGCGGGCGGTTCTACGATCATCGACTGATCCTAATCACGGTCAACACCCCGGCGCTCGGTCTGAACAACGGCGACGCGGGCGTGGTTCTCGCCGAGCGCGACGCAACGGGCGCACGGACGGGCAAGCTGCTGGCATGGTTCCCGGATGCGGGCGGCGCGCCGCGGCCGGTGCCGGTGAACCTGCTGCCCGAGCACGAGACGGCGTTTGCGATGACGGTGCACAAGGCGCAGGGATCGGAGTTTCCGCATCTCGCGCTCGTGCTGCCGGAATCGGGCGAGTCGCCGGTGCTGACCCGGGAGCTGGTCTACACAGGCCTGACGCGCGTCAAGATCGAGAAGGGCGAAGGCGGTCTGCGCCTCTACGCCACCGAGACGAGCTTTCGCGCCGCCGTCGCCCGCCGCACCGAGCGCGCCTCGGGGTTGCTGGCTTGATACTGGATAGCCGCGCCACCGATGTCACTCGCGCCGTGCTCAGAGCATTGCCGCCAAAACCACGCCTCGGACGCCGGCCATTCGACAGCGGCTCGCCGGGACGGCATCGCCCCACCTCGCTTCGCACGAGTCTGTCGAAAGGGATGCGGATTGTAATCCCGCATTTTTTGCGAGATTATGGTGAGAGGCTTGTCGAGGGACTTGCGCAGCGGGCGTCCCGGCAAGCCGCGACACGCAGCGCAGCCATTTTCGCGGGGCATTTTCGTGGGCATTCCCATGGGCATTTTCGTGGGCAAATTGCGCTAACGCCGAGGATGGATTCGTGCTAAGATAGAAGACGTCAGTACGTTGTTACGTGTGCGAAGGCGGCGCCGCTATCGGGGCCGTGGCGGGAGAGTCCGTGGAGATCAATCGTCATTCCAGTTGCGCCGTCAGGGCCGATGCACGGCGCCTTCGCGCCGCCATTCGCGGGGCGCTGATGCGAGACGCCGGCGTCCGCGGCCTCGCCGCGGGCGCGATCGCCGTCGGCGTCATCGCGCTGGGCGTCCGCTTCCTGCACCCCGAAACGCCGCCTCGTCTGGTCGCCGCCGCCATGGCCGCGCTCACACTCGTCGCGGGCGGTGTCGCCGCGCTCGTCGGCTCGCGGCGGGCGCCGTCGATCGCGACGTGTCTCGCCTCCCTCGATGCCTCGTCCCGCGCGGGTGGACTTTTCCTAGTGCGCGACGCCGAGGGCGCCGAACGCTGGGCACCCCCCGCCCGCCGCATGCCGGAAGTCGTCTGGCGCGCCCGCGGTGCGCTGGGCGCGTTCGCCCTCGCAACCGCGTTCGCCATCGTCGTGGCCGCGCTGCCCGCCTCCGTGTTCGCCCGCCGTCCGAATGGAGATCGACTCTCCCTCGACTCGCTGGTCGCCCGCGAGTTGGAGAACGCCGCGCGGCTGGAGGAGGCCGGGCTTCTGCCCGAGCAGACCGCCACGGCGCTGACCAACGAGCTGGCGCGCCTCGAGGAGACGGGCGACGCCGCAGATCCCGCCCGCGTGCTGGAGGCCCTCGACCACATCGCCCAGGATTTGAAGCGGACCGCCGGCGAGGAGGCCGCCGCCGCCGCCGCCGAACTCGCCGCCCTCCAGAGCGCCGCCGCGCTTGCGGAACGGTTCGGCGAGGCCCTCGCCGCCGGCGACCTTTCCGAGACCGCCCAGACCGCCGCCTCGCAGGCGTTCGCCGATGCGCTCGCGTCGCTCCCGCTCTCCAAACCCCTCGCCGACGATTTGCTCGCGCTCGCAGACACCCCCGCGGGCACGCTCTCCCCCGAGGCGCTCGAACAGCTCGCCGAGATGATGCGGCAGGCCGGCGCGCTCCGCGCGGACCAGCTCGCCGCGCTGGGGGAGATGACGATCCTCGACCCCGCCCAGCTCAAGGCCTGCAGGAGCGGCGGCGGCTCGGGCGGCTGCACGAACGCGGCCGCCTGCGCGGCGGCTCTCGACGCCATGCTCGACGAAGGCGGCGCATGCGGCGAAGCCGCGGAGACGTTGCTCGCCGCCGTGCAGGCGCCGGGGCGGGGCGGTGTCTCGCGCGGGCGTGGCGACGCCGCGCTGACCTGGACCGACCCTGCCACGCAGGAAAACACCGCGTTCAAAACCGAACGCCTCGCACCCGGCGGGCTGCCGGATCTGGAGCAATCGCAGCTCCAGGGCGTGTCGTTCTCGGCTCCCGAGACCGCGGACGCCGCGGCGCCCGTCGCATCCGGGGCGCTCGCCTCGGACGGCGTGGCGACCGGCGTCGCGGCTCCGGCCGCGGTGCTGCCTCGCCACCGCGAGGCCGTGAAGCAGTATTTCAACGAAGGAACCCGACCATGACCTTGATGTCTCCCGAAGAACTGGCGCCCATCGGCGAATCGCTCCGGCGCATGCAGGCCGAACTCAACCGGATGCTGCTCGGCCGCGAGGAACTCCACCGCCTCGTGCTCGCCGGCATCCTCGCCCGCGGCCACATCCTCCTCGAAGGCCTCCCCGGCCTCGGCAAGACCGCGCTCGTCAAGGCCGTCGGCGAGATCATGAACCTCGCCTTCAAGCGCGTGCAGTTCACGCCGGATCTGATGCCCGGCGACATCCTCGGCTCCCACATCCTGCAGACGGCCGCGGACGGCCGTCGCGAAATGGTGTTCCAGCCCGGCCCCGTCTTCTGCAACATCCTGCTGGCCGACGAAATCAACCGCGCCTCGCCGAAGACGCAGTCCGCGATGCTCGAGACGATGCAGGAGCGCTCCGTCACGCTGCTGGGCACGACGCGCGAGCTGCCTCGGCCCTTCTTCGTGCTCGCCAGCCAGAACCCGATCGAGCTCGAAGGCACGTACCCGCTCCCCGAGGCGCAGCTCGACCGCTTCCTCTTCCGGCTCCGGGTCGGCGATCTCGACGTGGACACGGTGACGGCCATTCTGACGGACCGCCGCCATGGCGCGATGCCCGCCGCCGCCTGGCGGATGTCGCCCGAGACGCTCGACGCCTGCTTCGCCGCCGTCGACCGCGTGGCGCTGCCGACCGCCGTGGCGAAGTGGATCGCGCGGCTCGTGCTCGCCACCCATCCCGACGCCGCCGAGGCCCCGGCGCGCGTTCGGGCCTGCGTCAGCTACGGCGCCTCGCCGCGCGCGGCGATCGCGATGGCGGAGGCCGC
>CAYVJM010000004.1:0-23014 GCA_964451695.1 uncultured Lentisphaerales bacterium
GCAGAGCATCTCGGCGGCGCGCAGCGCCTCCTCGGCGCGGCGGTTCCAGCGCTTCATCGCGGCCTGCGAAGTGAGCGTCGCGCGGTGCATTTCGAGGTAGAGCTCGCCGACCCAGGTGTCGAGATCGTCGCGCTTGGCGGCCATGCGTTCGAGGGCGTTCTGGGCGAAGGAGAAATGGAATCGCGGGCAGCCGTTGAGATTCTGGCAGCGCAGGCCGCGCTCGACGTGCTCCTCCTTGGGGCCGCCGCCCCCGTCGCCGATGCCATAGAGGCAGATCGCGTCCTCGATGAGCCCCGCCTCGCTGTTGTTCGTCTCGTGCTTGCGGAGCTGGCCGGGCCTGACCTGACTGTTGTAGTCGTCCTCGGGCGGGAAGTGCGCGAGCACCTCGCTGCCGTCGACGCCCTGCCAGATGAAGGTGTTGTGGGGAAACTTGTTGTGCCGGTTCCAGGAGATCTTCTGGGTGAGGAAGTAGTCGATCCCGGCCGTCTTCATGATCTGGGGCAGGTTGGCGGAGTAGCCGAAGACGTCGGGCAGCCAGACGTTCTTGACCTCGACGCCGAACTCGTCGCGGAAGAAATTGCGGCCGACGAGGAGCTGGCGGACGAGGGATTCGCCGGAGGGGAGGTTGCAGTCCGCCTCGACCCACATGCCGCCCTGCAGTTCCCAGCTTCCGTCGGCGACGGCCTGCTTGACCTTGGCGTAGAGGGCGGGGTAGTGCTCCTTGCAGAAGGCGTAGAGCTGGGGCTGGGAGGCGCCGAACTTGTAGCCGGGATAGCGCTGGATGAGGCCGATCTGGCTGGCGAACGTGCGCGCGACCTTGCGGACCGTCTCGCGCAGGGGCCAGAGCCAGGCGGTGTCGATATGGGCGTGGCCGATGCCGTCCACGTCGAGCGTGGCCGGGTCGGCGCCGAGTTCGAAGACGGGGCGCAGCGCTTCGCGGGCGGCGGCGGCGCCGCCGCGTTCCGGCGGCAGGGCGTCGAGCGCGCGGCTGGCGATGCGCAGCACCTGCATGCGGCGCGCGGTGCCGGCGGGGAGCGCTTCGATCAGATCGATGACGACCTCGAGATCGAGGCGGAGCTGCCACTTGTCGTAGTCGAAGCGGCAGGCGCGCAGGCGCTTGATGACGGCATCGAAGCGCCCGTGAATCTCCTCGGGGCGCTCCGCCCACGCGGGGTCGCCCGGGAGATTCACACCGAAGAGGCCGTTGGCGCCCGTTTCGATCCAGAGATCGATACGGTCACCGCCCTGGCAGGACTCCGTGAAATGCATCATGTCCTTGTTGTAAGCGCCGTCGAAGACCGAGCCGGAGGTCAGGCCGACGAGCGGACAGCCTTCGGCATCGTAGACGAGCGCTTCGCCGGTGAAGTCGAGATTGAGCGCAACGTAGGCGCCCTTCCAGGCCGCAGGCAGTTCACCGGTGATGTGGAACCAGCCGCAGTCCCAGGGGCCGCCCCAGCGGGCTCCGACGGCGATCGGGCCATAGGGGAGTTCGAGACGGCGGGCGTAGGGGACGGGCTCGGGCGTGACGGAGCACTCGGCCGCGAGGGGGACGGATTCGATGAGGATCTCGCGGGAGAGGCGGTTGTAGGCCTCCTTGAGCCGGGCGATGTGGATGTCGGGGTAGAAATGTGCCATGGCGGAGCGGAAGGGAGGGGGTTGGGCGGGGTGGAGCTGAACCTACGGAGCCGCGGCGCATCGACGAACCGGCGCCCGCTGTAGGGCGGATTTCTGGAAATCATCGCCGATCTCTTCCCCCCCTGTCAATGGAATTGTTCTTCCGCTTGCGCAAAACGTCTACTTTCGCTAGCATATATGGCAATGAAGTTGCAGACTGACAAAGCTTCGCCTCGCCGATACGTTCTCTATCTGACCGCTTGGAACGTCCAGGCGATCCACGAAGGCATTGTTGTCTACGCCCACGAAGCGGGTTGGATTCTCAACAACGCGATGTGCTTTTCCGGGCAGATTCCGGAGGACGTCAAGCCGGACGGACTCATCTGCCGACATTCACACAACCCGCAACTCCTCGCGTTCGCTCAGCGGCTGGGCGTTCCGACCGTGGGCTTCGAGGACGATCCCCGCCTGCCGATGCCGCGCGTGTATTTCGACGAGGAAGCCATCGGGGCCATGGCGGCGCGCCATCTGATCGAGCGCGGCCACCCGACGCTGGCCTTCCTCCACTTGCACTTCACGCCCAACCAGATGGCGCGCTGCGACGGCTTCCGGCGCGAAGTCGAGCGGGCGGGCCGACGCTTCGTGGAGTTGGCTCCGAAGACTCAGCCGCGCACATGGCATCCGGCGCCAGGCCCGGCCTGGGACTGGCTCGACGAACGTCTCCAGGAGATCGGTACGCCGGTCGGAATCCTGGCCACGAACGACCAGATCGCGCGTCCCCTCGTCGACGCCCTCTGCGCCCTGGGATATCGCATTCCGGAGGATGTGGCGGTCGTCGGGGCCGAAAACGATCCGCTGGTCTGCGATATCGCGGCCGTTCCCATCTCCAGCGTCGACACCCGGACTCGCCTGATCGGCTACGAGGCCGCCCGGCTGCTTGATCGGATCATGTGCGGCGAAGTCGTCGACAACGGGGTGCTGCGCATTGCCCCGGGTCACGTCGTCACGCGCGACTCCACCGATGCGCTCGCGGTCGCCAACCCCCATGCGGCCTGCGCCCTGCGCTTCATCTGGGACCACTACCGCGACCCCATCCACATCAACGACATCGCCGCGGGGATTCCCGTCACGCGCCGGCGGCTGCAGACGCTCTTCCAGCAGGAGCTGCGGCGGACGATGCAGGACGAAGTCACTCGCGTGCGCACGGCGCATGCCTGCCGCCTCCTGGCGCGGACGTCGCTTAAGGTCAACGCCGTGGCGCAGCAGTCGGGGTTCTCCACGAGTCTGCACCTGCACCGCACGTTCCAGAACCTGCTCAATACCGGGCCGAAGGCCTTTCGCGAAGGGGGATGCCGGATACCCGACCTCGGCGTCCTGCCCGCCTCTGCGGAAAACGCGGGCGCGTGAGCCCGCGAAGCTGATATCCGACGCTCCGGTCTCGAATCACCGCCGGGCCGCGGCCGCGGCATCGCCGTAGGAGTCCCGGAAGAAGATCGTCCAGGCCCGCATCGCGTCCATGGCGTCCGCGCCAGCGGCTTCGCCGGCCGTCTTCCACGTGATCGGGACGGGGCGGTCGGGGAGACGCTGGAGGAGGGCCATGGCCTCGGGATTCGCCTCCGGGCCGCCCGCGTCGACGATGGCCTTCCAGGCGGTGCGCAGCTCCTCGCCCGCGTCCATGCACATCGCGCGCACGAGCTGGCGGAAGAAGCCGAAGTGCGCGGCCGTCCAGCGCGGCTGGTATTCGAAGGCGCCGGCGAGATGGTAGGCGTCCACGGCGGGATCGAGGAGGTCGTCGGACGTGTGGCGGGCGTGCGCCTCGGCGCGCGCCTGCACGGCGGGGTGTTCGGGATCGGGGTAGAAGTCGCGGCGCACGGGCAGTCGGCGCAGCGCGGATTTCTGCGGGCCTCCGGGCTCGCCCGGGCGGTAGTTCCAGAGCTTCTGGCCGTCTTCCGAAAGCACGTACTCCATGAAGCGCCGGCCCAGCTCGGGATTCGGCGCGCCGCGCAGAAGGCTGATCGGATCGCCGCTGATGCTGGAGCCGCCCAGCGGCGTGACATAGTTGAGCCGCACGCGGTCGCCGACCCGCGTCACCTCGGCCTGGACGCGGCTGTAGAAGTCGATCGAGATGCCCGCCGCCGCGTCGCCCGCCGCGACGTCGACGGGCACCTTGCCCGCGCCGTCCGTGAAGTAGCGCGCGTTGGCGCCGATGCGCTGGACGAGGTGGACGCCCGCGAGCCAGCCGCGCTCGATGTCGTCCTGATAGCGCTGCGGCACGCCCTCGGGCATCGCGCCGGGGGCGAGGCCGGCGGCGGCGATGCGCGCCTCGAAGTCGCGGACCTGCTCCGCCGTCCAGCCGGCCTCGAGGACGCTCCGGCGGCATTCGGAGTGGATGATCATTTCGAAGGCCTTGGCAATCGAGCCGGACTTCGTGGGGTCGGTGACGCCGATTTCGCCGAAGTAGCGCGGATCGGCGAGGTCGCGCCACTGGACGGGCTGGCGCGCGATCCCGAGATCGCGGAGACGGTCCGGATTGGAACAGATGCCGAAGCCCGAGAGCACGGCGCTGTAGAAGACAGGCGAACGCCAGACTTCGCCGCCGAGCCCCTCGGGGAACATCGCGGTGCCGTCGGCGTCCGCGAGGATGCCGGCGGGGACCTGGCCTTCGGCCCACGGGACGACGGTGAAGCCCTGCCGCGCGGCGGATGAATGGTCGTAGGTGCCGCCGCCGAAGAAGACGTCGATGAGGATCGTGAAGTCGCCGGCGTCGTCGTGGGCGCGGAAGTCGCTCCAGATCTCGGCGAGGGCGGAATCCGCGGGCTTGCGCTTGGCGACGGCCGCATCGGCGGCGCCGTCCGGCCACGCGAGGCCGGCGCGGCGGCGCCAGGCGCGGTAGGCGGCGGCGTATTCGCCCTGGAGGTAGCGCATGATCTCGGTGGTGCCGCCGATCGCGCGCCAGTCGATGCGAACGGGCTTGCCGAAACGGCGGAGATGCCAGTCGGAGAAGCCGGCGGCGAACTCGTCGCGGATCACCGCGATGTGGGGGGAGACGACGACGAGGACGGGATCGCCCTCCTTCCACTCGCCGGCGGGAGGCGGACGGCGGAAGATGAACGGCAGCGCGACGACCGCGGCGGCCGTGGCGAGGACGGCGAGGTTCTTGAAGGCGGCGGCGCGCGTGTTCATTGAGGAAGGGCGACGACGTCGCGGGCGTGGATCCAGGCGGACGCCGGGCGCGCCTCGTCGCGGGCGAGGATTTCGGGGTTGAGCTGGAAGACGGTCAGCGTGGTCTTCGCGCCGTCGGCGCCGGCGACGTCCATCAGGTGTTGCGCGGTCTCGCCGAGGTAGACGGTGCCGTGGATCTCGCCGTCGAGGCGAAGGATGCCGGCATCGCCGGCGGGGGGCTCGCCGATGTGGACGGCCTCGGGGCGGACGGAGAGCTTGACGGCGGCGCCGGGGTCGAACGCCGCGCCGAAGAAGCCGGGCGGGAGGAAGTTCGTCTCCCCGATGAAGGCGGCGGCGAACGCGTTGCGGGGGCGGCGGTAGACCTCGAGGGGCGAACCGATCTGCTCGATGGCGCCGTCGCGCATGATGGCGAGGCGGTCGGCGATCGAGAGCGCCTCCTTCTGGTCGTGGGTGACGTAGACGGCGGTGAGCCCGGCGGCCTTGCAGATGCGGCGGATCTCGACGCGCATCTCCAGGCGGAGCTTGGCGTCGAGGTTGGAGAGCGGCTCGTCGAGGAGCAGGCAGCGCGGCTGGACGACGAGGGCGCGGGCGAGGGCGACGCGCTGCTGCTGGCCGCCGGAGAGCTGGTTGGGCTTGCTGTCCGCGCGCCCCTCCATCTTGACGGTCGCGAGCGCCTCGCGAACGCGACGCTTGATCTCGGCGGCGGGGATCCGGCGCATCTCGAGGCCGAAGGCGACGTTCTCGGCGAGCGTCATGTGCGGCCAGAGGGCGTAGCTCTGGAAGACCATGCCCGTGTCGCGCCGGTGGGGCGGGACGTCGGTGACGTCGTCGCCGCCGACGAGGATACGTCCCGAGTCGGGCCGGTAGAAGCCGGCGATGTGGCGCAGCAGCGTCGTCTTGCCGCAGCCGCTGGGGCCGAGGAGGAAGAAGAGTTCGCCGGGCGCGATGTCCAGCGTGACGCGGTCAAGCGCCCGGGTGGCGCCGAAGGTCTTGACGAGCTTCTGGATCGAGATGGAGACGGCCATGGCGGATTCCGCATTCGGGGTGGTGTGGGCCGTGCGATCAAATCGAGTCGCGGCGGCGTCCAGGGAATACAGTCCGAAGCGTACTATACTCCCATTCCGGAATCAAGCGGCAAGGAAGCGTCGAGCAGGGGTTCGCTTCGCAAATTCATGGCGGCGCGGCTCGCCGGGACGGCGTCGCCCCACCCCGCTTCGCGCGAGCCTGTCGAAACGGATGCGGATTGTAATCTTGCAATTTTTGCAAGATTACAATCGCCGTGTCGCCGCTCTCACTCGCGTCGCGCTCAGAGCGGAGGCGCCGTATGCGGCGAATCGCGCGACGGTCTGCTCGGTCCGTAATCGGTCAGTCGCCCGAATACGCACGGTCCGCCTCTTTCCCTTCGCAAATTCACGGCAGATTGGCTATCATGGCGGGCATGGTCAACAACGACGAGTCCAACCGGGTGGCGTGCAAGCGCGAGTGCGCGCGGCAAGCGCGGTGATGCAAGTCCCCTTTCACATCACGAGCGGCGATTCCGTCGGGGACCGCCTGGCGCAAACGGGCCTCCCCGGCGACATCCTCGTCTGGCGCGACGTGCTCTATGACGGCCGGCGCAAGCCCGGCTGGCCGGATGCCGCCACGCTTGACGCGCGCGCGGCCATGCTCGAAGCCTCGACCGGCGGCGGCATCGACCGGGCGCGAGTTCTCAACATGCTCCGGCGGCAGTACCGGGAGCTGGAGGAGGCCGCGCCCGCCAGACCTGTCGTCCTGTGGTTCGACGCCTGCCTCTTCGACCAAGCCATGCTGGCGCACGTCCTCGCCTGCCTGCGCGTCCAGCGCGCGCAGGATGTCGCGCTGATCTGCATCGACGCCTTCCCCGGCATCGAGCCCTACCACGGACTCGGCCAGCTCCGGCCTGAGCAACTCGCCTCGCGCCACGGCGGCCGGCAACCCGTCGTCGCGGCGCAGTATGACTTCGCAGTGGAAGCGGACCGGGCGTTCGCCGAGCAGGATTTCGATGCGCTCTCGCGTCTGGCTCGGATGGCCGACGCCCCGTTGCCCTGGATGCCCGCGGCGGCCGCCCGCTGGCTCGCGGAGCAGCCGGATCCCGTCACCGGGCTGGGGCGCCTCGCCACGCTCGCTCTCGAGGCGATCCGCGCGGGATGCGACAAGCCCGCCGCGATCTTCGCGGCCGTCGCCGCCGCGGATCCGCCGCCGCAGTACTGGGGCGATACGCGGCTCTGGTGGAAGATCAACGAGCTCGCCGAGTGCAAGCCGCCGCTCGTGCGGATCGAAGGTCCCGCCGAACGCCTCCCCCAGTGGGGAAGTGCGCCGCCGCTCGGGACCTTCCGCATCGTGCCGATCGCAACATCCAGATAGCATCGCCCCATCGTCGCGAACATGGCCGGACGAACCCTCTGTCGCGCCCCAGGCTCCGTTGAACCTTGTCGTGGTTTTCGGAGACTGACCCGAATTGCAGGCTCTTCCCCAGTTTTCATTTGCCGCGCAACCTGTTTTCTGGCAACATGGAGGCAAGAAACCCACAGAGAGAACGCAAAGCCATGACACCGATCGAAGAAATAGAGCCCCGGCTCGCCCAGTTGCGAAAAGGACTGGTGGAAATGCGAGGCTATCTTTGACGTCGACAACCGCAGAAAGACCCTGTCGGCGCTGGAAGCGCTAGCCGCGGCGCCGGAGTTCTGGAGCAACCAGACCGCCGCGCGCGACACGATTGAGAAGACGAACGCGCAGAAGGCGGTGATCAAGCCCTTCGACGCGCTCTCGGCGATGGTCGCCGACGCCGAAGTCATGCAGGAACTCGCCGAGGCCGAGGCCCCGGGGGCGGGACGCGACGCGGCGGCCGAGGAGCTCGTCGGCATGGTCGAGAAGGCCGAGGCGGCTTTCGAGCGCCTCGAGCTCCAGGCCCTGCTTACCGGTCCGCTCGACGCCTGCAACGCCTACCTCACCCTTCACGCCGGCGCGGGCGGCACCGAGTCCTGCGACTGGGCCAGCATGCTCCTGCGCATGTACCAACGCTACTGCGAGCGCGTCGGGTACGAAGTCGAGCTCGTCGACATCTCCCCCGGCGACGAGGCCGGCATCACGACGGCGACGATCAACGTGCGGGGGCCGAACGCCTACGGCTTCCTGAAGGCCGAGCGCGGCGTCCACCGGCTCGTGCGCATCAGCCCGTTCGACGCGAACAGCCGCCGCCACACGTCCTTCGTCTCGCTCGACGTCGTCGCCGAGCTCGGCGACGACGTCGACATCGAGATCAACGAGGCCGATCTCGACATCACCACCTACCGGTCCGGCGGCGCCGGCGGCCAGCATGTGAACAAGACGGATTCGGCGATCCGCATCCGGCACGTGCCGACGGGGATCGTCGTGTCGTGCCAGGCCGAGCGCTCCCAGCACAAGAACCGGGCCCGGGCCATGAGCGTGCTCAAGGCCAAGCTCTACGAACTCGAGCAGGACAAGAAGCGCGAGACGATGGAGAAGTTCTACGGCGACAAGGGCGCGATCGCCTGGGGGAGCCAGATCCGCTCCTACGTCTTGCAGCCCTACACGATGGTCAAGGATCTGCGCACCGGCGTCCAGACGGGCGACACGCAGGCCGTGCTCGACGGCGAGATCGGCCGGTTCATCGACGGGTGGCTGAAGTGGAAGAGCGCCGGAGGGCGGAAGATCGCCGTCGCGGACGCGGAGTGACCGGAGGAGGATCGGCCATGGCGGCGAAGAGCATGACGGGCATGGGGCGCGGGAGCGCGACCGAGGCGGGGGTGCGGGTGGAGGCGGAGCTGCGCAGCGTGAACCGCAAGCAGTTCGACTTCGACCTGTCGGCCCCGGCCGAGGTCGCCGCGTCCGAGCGCCGCTGGAGCGGGATCGTGCAGGAGGGCGTCTCCCGCGGGCGCGTCCAGTGCCAGATCCGCGTCGCGTTCGCGGAGGGCGGGGACGTCGCCTACGACGTGGAGGCGATCCGTCGGAAGGCGGCTGCGCTGCGCGAGGTGGCGGAGCAGGCGGGCGTGCCGTACGACATCGGCCTCGCCTCGCTCGTGGCGATGCCGGGGATGGCGCGCACGCCGGCGTCCGGGCTCGCGCCGGATGCTCTGGAGCGCCTCGTCACGACGGCGCTCCGGCAGGCGGCCGCATCGCTCGACGGCATGCGCGCCGCGGAGGGCGCGGCGCTGGCCGCCGATCTCTTCGGGCGCGTCGCCGCACTCGAGGCGAAGCGCCGCGAGATCGCCGCGCTGGCGCCCCAGGTGCCCCTGCGCTACCAGGAGGCGCTGAAGCGCCGCGTGGCGGAGCTGGGCGCGCCGCTCGTGGACGGCGACGCCGCGCTCGCGCGCGAAGTCGCGCTCTGCGCGGACCGCTGCGACGTCTCCGAGGAGCTGACGCGGCTCGATGCGCATCTGCGCCATTTTCTTGCGCTGCTCGACGCGCCGGAGCCCGCCGGCCGCCAGCTCGACTTCCTCTGCCAGGAGTTGCACCGCGAGGTGAACACGTGCGGCTCCAAGGCGGGCGACGCGGCGATCGCGCGGATCGTCATCGAGATGAAGGCCGGCATCGAGGCGATCCGCGAACAGGTCCAGAATCTCGAGTAGTTGCTAGCCGCTAGTTCCCAGCCGATTCGACGAACGGACGATCGCCGGGACCGTCTTCCAGCCGAGCTTGCGGCACGCTTCCAGACGCAAGTGTCCGGCAAGGATCTCGTACCGTCCGCTTTCGCCGCTGGGAGCGACGAGAATGGGCTGGAGCAGCCCTTCGGCGGCGATGCTGACGGCGAGCTGTTCGACGTCCTGCGGGTCGGCGGGCGCGGCGTGGGAGTGGATGGCGGCGAGGTCGAGCTGGATGAAACCCGCGTCCTGGGCGGAGCGGCGCGCTTCGTCGGTGCGCCGGTCGTGTCCGGCGCGGTAGGAGTAGACGTAGGGGATGGCGAGGTCAACGGTAGGCGCGCGCTGGATTTCCTCGAACAGGCGGCGGTTGATCAGGTAGCTCGTTTCGGCGCGGTCTTTCACGAGCGTCTTGTAGCGCAGCCGCATGTAGACGCCGTAGTCGTAGAGATCGGCGCGGATGTAGGGCTGATCGCCGGTGGCGGCGATGACTCCGGCGGTGACCTCCTGGGCGACATCGAGGAGGATCTTCTCGGCGGTGCGCCAGTCGGAATCGTAGGTGATGCGCACGACGACCTCGTCGAGGACGTAGGCCCCACCCTGCTGGGCGGTGTAGTTGATGACGACCTGTCCGAAGAGCATCGCGTTGGGGACGAGGATGTGGCGCCCGACGGCCTCTTCGCTGGCGATCGTGCCGCCGACCTGGTTGAGCACCGTGTACATGGGGCCGATGTCCATGACGTCGCCGGTGAGCGCGAGCGAGGGGAACTGGACGCGGTCGCCGGGGCGGAATGGGCGCTTGACGGAGACGAGGATCCAGGCGGCGAATCCGCTGACGGGCGCCTGGAGCGACCAGCCCAGGAGCATGCCGCCGAACATGCTGAACGCCGTCCCGAACTTGCCCAGGACGCCGAAGCCGTAGGCGACGGTGCAGATGGCCGCGATGCCGGCCACGAGCCAGTAGATGCGCGCAAGCATCTGCCCCTCGACGGGCGGACGCTTCTGGCGGGTGAAGAAGAGCTGGGTGGCGAGGGAGAAGAGGGCGCAGCTTCCGAGGACCAGCGCCACGACGCCGACGAGGTGGAGCGCGTTCATGCCGCTGGGCATTGGGCGGAGGCCGGTCGCCCATCTGCCGCCGACGATGCCGCCGACGGCCACGGCGAGGTAGGATGCCGCGAAGATAACCGTTTTGCGTACAGGCTGGATCATGTCCGTATTCTACCACACTTCCAGACCGCGCTCAACCTGCCCCCGGCCGGGCCGGCGACCGGCCGGCGACCGGGCCGGTGCCAGCGCATACCCTCCGCTACCCGGCAGGTTGCCCCGTTTTGTCATTGGAGGGCGGCAATCCCTTGCCGCCGCGGGCGCAAAGGATTGCGCCCCTCCAGCGCCTCGTCCTCATCTCCCGGCGGATCCGATTCCCGGAGTCTGGCGAGCGCGCATCGAACGCGGTTGCACGGAGGGCGGCGAGTACATGCCTCCGTAGAACACCCAGCCCGCCACGGGAATGCAGAGGACCAGCGTCCAGAACAACCGCTTGGCAAGCGAGTCCGCCGGACGCCGACGCCAGAGATGCGCGATCAGAGTCGGCGTTATGATCAACCACAGGACGACAAGCACGGCTTGCATGGTGCGTCTGTTTCCCTCGTCCGGTCAGAGGCGTTGGATCGCCGCCATCGTGGCGTCGTAGCCGGCTTGAATGGCCACCGCGGCGCGGCTGAAGTCCATCGTGGCGATGTCGCCCACCGCCGGCTCGATCAGCACGTCGGGCGGGTTCGCCCGGATGCAGTCCAGCGTGAGGCGGTCCTCGGCGATCCGGAGCGTCCGCGTGAACACGTCGAAGAGGTTCATCTTCGGCCCCTCGTCGCGCGTCTTGCCTCGGCGCTTCGCGGGGATGCGGTTCACCATTTCCGCCACGCCCCCGATCAGCTTCGTCCGGGTGCGCTGCGCCAGTCCCGTCCGCCGCCCCGCGTCCGCGTCGTCGGGCTCCTCGGCCATGCGAAGCAGGTGCTGGCGGAACGCCTCCGCCAGATCGCCTGGACGCGCGACGCCGTCCGGCGCCGGAGCGCGGAGGGCGTTGTTGATGTTCACCGCGACGACGTGCGTCGCGCCCATCGCGCGGGCGACGTTGACGGGGAGCGGGTTGACGACGCCCCCGTCGACGAGCAGCCGCCCGCCGATGCGCACCGGGCTGAAGACGCCGGGAATCGAGATCGAGGCGCGCAGGGCCTCGTGCAGCGACCCGCTGGAGAAGACGACTTCCGCAGCCGTTTCGATGTCGGTTGCGACGGCGGCGTAGGGCAGGGGCAGATTCTCGATGCGCTCGACCGGGAGCATCTCTCGGAGGAACTCCGCCACCTTGCGCCCCTCGATCAGGCCGCCGCGTGGGATGCCGAATTCGAAGAAGAGTTGCGAGGCCTTGAACCAGTCGATGTCTTCGGAGAAAGCCAGAAAGGCGTCCAGGGCGTCGGCCGCCTGAACGGCCGCCGCGATCGCGCCGATGCTCGTGCCGACGACGAGATCCGGCTTGAAGTCCGCATCGCGGAGCGCCTTCATCACGCCGACGTGCGCCCAGCCGCGGGCGCCGCCGCTGCCGAAGACGACGGCGACGCGGCGGGGGGGCTTCGACGGGTGGAACCGGTTCCGGATCGCCGTCCAGCGACGTCCCCTCCCGCGTTCCTCCGGCGTGTTCATTTCGAGCCTCCTCCTCGTCGCGTCAGCGCGCGCGACCGCTGCTCTTGCGCTTGCCGGCGCCCTTGGCGAAGTATCCGTTGCCGGCGCCTTTGCGCTGGCTGGCGGCGCCGAAGCCGTCGCCGCGCGGCGGCCTGCCCTCCGGCTTGCGATCGTGGGCGGCGGGTTTGCGATCCTGCGCCTCGCCCTTGCGGCCGTGCGCGGCGGGTTTGTGACCTCGGAATTCGGGCCGGCCTTCCGCCGGGTGTCGGGCATGCGCCGCGCCCTTGGCATGCGGTGCGCCGTGGGGTTTCGCGGATCCCTTCGCGGACGGCCGGGCGGTGGCGGAGTCGGCACCCCGCCGCTCGCGGCGTTCGCGGCGGCGGACCGCCTGCGCGGAGAGTTCGCGTTTCGGGCGCGCGCCGCCGGTCTGGATGCCGACGACGGCGAAGTCGACCTTGCGCTCGTCGAAGTTCACGCCCGAGACGAGGACGCGCAGGGAGTCGCCGGCGCCGACCGAGAGGCCGGGCGCGACGAGGCGGTCGCGGAAGCCGTCGTAGCGGACGAACTTCTCGGAGAGCGCGGAGACGTGGATGAGACCGCCGACCTGCACCTCGGGGATTTCGACGAAGACGCCGAACTCCATGACCTTGACGACGACGGCGTCGTACTCGAGCGGCTTGCCGTCCTCGATCTGCTGGGCGAGGAAGCGGTACTTCTTCATCTCGATCAGATCGCGCGACGCCTGCTCGGCGCGGAACTCGGCGTCCGTGGACGATTTCGCGATGGCAGTCAGATCGCCGCGGCCGGGCTGCGGCTCGGCGCCGCCCGCGAGCATCGCCGCGAGCTGGCGGTGGAGGACGAGGTCGGGGTAGCGCCGGATGGGCGAGGTGAAGTGGCTGTAGAAGCGCTTGGCGAGGCCGAAGTGGCCTTCATGCTCGACGGTGTACTCGGCGCGCTTCATGCTTCTGAGCACGAGCATGCCGACGTAGTATTGGAGCGGCGTGCCATGGACGGCCTTGAGGAGCCGGGCGAGGTTGCCGGTGTGCATGAGGTCGCCGGGTTCGAGGCCGAGGACGGCGACGGCGGCCGCGAGGTCCGCAATCTTCTCGGGATCGGGCGCGTCGTGGAAGCGGGAGATGTAGGGGATGTGGCGGCCGGAGAGCTCCGCGGCGACCGCCTCGTTGGCGGCGACCATCGCCTCCTCGACCAGCTCGTGCGACACGGTGTGCACGGCGGGGTGGACCCCCGTCATCATGCCCCGCTCGTCAAGATCCACCTGCATCTCGGTCGAGGCGATGTCGAGAGCGAAGCGCTTGAAGCGGTTGCCCCGGAGCTGCTGGGAGAGCGCGTTGAGGGCGAGGACGAGTTCGCGCGCCTCGGGGGTGCCGTGGTCCGCGGCGGCGGGGGCGCCGTCGAGGATCTCCTGAGCCTGCTCGTAGGTCAGGCGCTGCTTGGAGCGGATGACGGAGCGGACGAAGCGGCGGTCGACGAGGACGCCGGCGGCGTTGAAGGTCAGGAACGCGGAAAAGGCGAGGCGGTCTTCGCCCGGCACGAGGCTGCACACGCCGTTGGAGAGCTGTTCGGGCAGCATCGGGATCACCTTGTCCACGAGATAGACGCTCGTTCCGCGCTTGCGGGCCTCGGCGTCGAGTTCGGAGCCGGTGCGGACGAAGTGCGAGACGTCGGCGATGTGGACGCCGAGCACGCGTCGGCCCTGGGCGTCGGTCTCCAGCGAGAGGGCGTCGTCGAAGTCCTTGGCCGTGGCGGGGTCGATCGTGACGATGAGCTTGCCGCGCAGATCTTCGCGCCGGCCGGGGTGGGCGAGTTGGGCGGAGACTGTCTGGGCCTCGAGCAGGGTGGCCGGCGGGAAGTCGCCGGGGAGGCCGTACATGCGGATGATCGCTTCGGTGTCGAGGGAGGGGTTGTCCGCGGGGCCGATCACGCCGGCGATCGTCGCGTCGGGGTTGAGCAGCGGGTTGTCCCAGGAGGCGAAGCGCACGACGACGCGGTCGCCCTCCTTCGCGCCCTTGGGGTCGGCGATGTTGAAGGTGTGCTGGAAGTTGGGGATCATCGGCACGGCGGCGAGGAAGTCGCCGGTGCGGCGCAGCGTGCAGACGATGTCCGCGAGACCGCGCTCGACGATGGCCACGATGCGACCGGTGCGGCGCTTGTCGCCGCGGCGAGAGGGGACGAGGGCGACTTCGACGCGGTCGCCGGGGAACGCCTGGCCGACGGCCTCCTGGGGGATGACGATGTCTTCGCCGCCGTCCGCGGGGGCGACGAAGCCCGTGCCGCTGCGCGCGACGGAGAGGGTGCCAACGAGGGTCGTTTCGAGCGGCGTGTCGCGCCGGAGGGCGCGCGCGGTGAGGGGCTGGCGCCCGAACTGTCGTTTACGCTGGATCATCTGTGTGCTGCCTTGTCTTGCTGGTGCGCGCCCCGATTGGCGCGCGGAGTGTTGCTTCTTTCATTTTCCGCGTTCATCCTATCACATTCGCCGGGCGTCCGCCAGTGTCAACGGAACGCAGTGTCAACGGAACGCAAGGCCACTTTTGCGGTTCATTTTGGGCGGCGCTTCGGGTAGAATAGGCGGGATTCGCGGCATCGGATACGTCGCGTCAACCCAATCCCGACATGATCGCAACACCGCTTCTTCGTTCCACGCCGGAGACCGAGGGCGTACCCTCGGGCGCTGTGGAGGCATTCGCCAAGGCGCTCGACGCTCTGGTCGGGCGCGGTCACCTTGTCCACGGCTATCTGCTGCTGCGGCACGGCAAGGTCATCTCCGAAGGCCACTGGGAGCCGCATCCCGCGGCGGCCGCGCATCAGCTCTTTTCGCTGAGCAAGAGTTTCGTCTCCTCGGCGGTTGGCATCGCGCAAGGGGAGGGGCTGCTCTCCATCGACGACCGGCTCGTGGATTTCTTCCCCGAGCGGCTTTCGCCCAAGGTTTCGGAGCGGATGCGGCGCGTCACGCTGCGCCATTTGCTCACGATGGCCTCGGGCCACGCCTCGTGCGCGCTGGCGCGCTACAGCGCGAGCGATTCCGGGCACGACTGGGTGGGCGGCTTTCTCGAGGACGATCTTCCGTACGAGCCGGGCGTGAAGTTCGCCTATAACTCGGGCGCGACGTTCATGCTCTCGGCGGTGATTCAGAAGGTCGCGGGGCTGCGCCTCTCCGACTATCTCAGGCCACGCCTCTTCGACCCCCTGGGTTTCGGCGAGGTGGTGTGGGAACGCAATCCCGACGGGATCGACATCGGCGGGTGGGGGCTGTGGCTGACGGTCGAGGAGATCGCCGCCTTCGCGCAACTTTGGCTCCAAGGCGGTGCGTGGGGCGGGCGGCAGCTCATTCCGCGGGACTACGTCGCGATGGCGTCGCGCAAGCAGATCGAGAACGCGACGATCCCTTGGAGCGGTCCGCCCGACTGGTGCCAAGGCTACGGTTTCCAGTTCTGGATGTGTCGCTACAACTGCTTCCGCGGCGACGGCTATGCCGGGCAGATCGCGCTGATGATGCCCGAGCAGGATCTTGCGGTGGCCATCACGGCGGGCTCCGGGGACATCCAAGCCGAGTTGGACGCCGCCTACCACGCGCTCATCAACGCCGTGAAGCACCGGGCGCTGCCCGAGGATTCCGCCGCGCTCGCTTCGCTGCGCGCGACCGAGGCCGGCCTGCGCATCGCGCTGGCGCCCTCGCCGGGGCCGAACGTCGCCTTCGCCGCGGAAACGTACCGCATGGAGGAGAACCGGCTCGGGCTCCTGCGCGTCTCCCTCGCCCCGGCCGCCTCCGGGGTCGCCGTCGCGCTGACGCTGGAGTTCGCCGATCGCACGGCTTCCTTCGAGGCGGGTTTCGAGGCCGACGTGCGCGGTCGCGCGGCGCTCGTCTATTCCGAACCGCTCGACCTCGCGGCGCGCGCCGCCTGGGCGTCGGCCGGCGCGCTTGTCGTCCGCGTCCTGCCGATTGGGACCCCGAGCTGCTTCACCCTCGACTTCGGCTTCGACGGCAATCGCCTGACCTACCGCCAACGCACGCCCATCTGGTTCCGTCACGAGCGCCTGCTTGACGAAACGGCCACGGGGACGCGGCTCGCATTGTGAACGATTCGATTTGAAAGGAATAGAATAGAGGCATGGACAAGAACGCCTGCATGACGATTAAACGTCCGACGCGCCAGATCCCGGTCTGGGGAAGCTGGGACGTCGTGGTGGCCGGAGGGGGGATCGCGGGCGTCGCCGCCGCGCTCTCCGCCGCGCGCAACGGCGCGAAGACGTGCCTCGTGGAGAAGTACGCCGGTCTCGGCGGCCTGGCCACCCTCGGTCACGTCGTCATCTATCTTCCGCTCTGCGACGGCCGCGGCCGTCAGGTGAGCTTCGGCATTGCCGAGGAGCTGCTCAAGGCGCCGATGCGCTACAGTGCGGCCCAGCCCGCCGGCGCCTGGGCGGCGCCCGAGGGCGCGACGGACGAGGCGTTGCGCAAGGAGCGCTACGAGCTGCGCTTCGATCCGGGTCCGATGGTGATCGCCCTCGAACGCCTCCTCGAAGAGGCCGGCGTCGACCTCGTCTACGACAGCGCCGTCGTGGACGTCGCCCGCGCGGCGGACGGCGCGATCACGCACGTCGTGGTCGAGAACAAGTCGGGCTGCGGCGCGTTCGCCGCGAAGACCGTCGTCGACTGCACGGGCGAGGCGGACCTCTGCCACCGCTGCGGCGAGGCGACCGAGACGTCGGCGAAGAACGTGCGCAGCGCCTGGTACTACGCCGTGGATGCGGAGCGCAAGGTGTCGCTGGGCTACGCCGTCGACTTCTACGGGGACGTGGACGCCAAGCCCGAGTTGATGCGCTTCGACGGCACGGACTGGCGTTCGGTCTCGCGGCAGATCATCGAATCGCGCAAGCTGATCGTGGAGGATTTCGAGCGGAACAACGCAGCGCGCGCGGGCGAAGGCAAGTCGCCGCTGCATGTCTTCTACGCGCCGTGCTTCCACGGCTTCCGCATGACGCGGCACCTCGTCTCCGACTATGTCATGACGCCGGCCGATCTCCATCGCTGGCACGACGACGCGGTGGGCGTCTTCTCCGACTGGCGCAAGCGCGGGCCGGTCTATTCGCTGCCGTACCGCGCGATCTTGGCGGTGAAGACGCCGAATCTGGCCGCGGCGGGCCGCTGCCTGTCCGCGACGGGCGACACGTGGGACATCACGCGCGTGATCCCGGTGTGCGCCGTCTCGGGCGAGGCGGCCGGCACGGCGGCGGCGCTCGCCGCGGCGAGCGGGCGCCCGCTGCGGGCCATCCCGGCGGCGGAGATCCAGACCGCGCTCCGCCGGCGGGGCGTCCGCCTCGACCCCGCGCTTGTCGCGGAGATTCCGGACTGACGCGCCGCCCGCTTCGCGCTTTCCTCCCATTGACCCATTCCTGAACAGACCCATGTCGCAGACACCTCTCTCCTCGCGGGTCGTCCGCGCCAGTCTCGACGCCTTCCAGAGATCGAACATTCTCTGGGCGGCGTTCGGCATCTGCACCTACGGCGCGCTCTACACCGGCATGCTGCTTTCGCTGGGCATGAGCCAGCGGAAGATCGGTCTGATGATGTCGGTGCCGCTGCTGACGCTGCCCGTGCAGATCGCGGGCGCCGTGCTGCAGCAGCGCTACTTCAACCGCAAGCGCTTCTGGGTCTCCGCGCTGAGCTTCTACCTGACGATGTTCGCCGCGATGGCGGCGCTCGTCGTGGCGTGGCCTGCGCTTCCAGAGGGCGTGGCCACGGGGCTCTTCGTGACGCTTCTGCTGCTGGCCAACATCGGCTTCCAGCTTCATCGGCCCGTGCAGCTCGCCTGGCAGTCGGAGATCGTGCCGGAGCGCGAAGTGAGCGTGTTCTGGAACCGGCTCACGGCGCAGGGCATGGTGGCGAGCGTCGCGGCCGGTTTCGCGATGGGCTGGCTGGCCGACCGCCTCGGGCGCGACAACCGGCTGACCTTCGCGGGGCTTCTCGGCATCGGGTTGTTCTTCGCCGCGACCTCGTTGCGCACCAACGCCCGCGTGCCCGATCCCGATCCCGATCCACGCTCCGACGGCGGCGTTCTCGGCAACATGCTCGAGGTGCTTCGCACCCCCGGCTTCCGGCGCCTCTCGGCCGTGTTCTCGATGCAGTCCGTGGCGGGCTGGCTCTGCTGCGCGTTCATCTTCGTTCACTTGCAGCGCACGATGGACTTCACCATGGTCCAGATGCAGGTGCTGGGCGGGATCAGCTGCGTGGTGAGCTTCGGCGCGGGACGCCTCTTCGAGATCGTCGGCAAGCATTACGGCCGCAAGCCGGTTCTGCTCATCTGCACGCTCGTCAAGAGCCTGGAGTTCATCCTCTGGGGCACGATGCGTCCCGGCGACCACGTCCTCGACCTCGCCGTGCGTCACGCGTCGACCTCGCTTCTCGGCGACTGGGCCGCGCTGCCGGCCGGCTTCGCCAGTGCGATCCCGGTCTTCGTCCTCGGCGGCTTCGTCAACGTCGGCATCGCCTCCATGCAGCTCGCGTTCATGCGCAGCATCGGCACGCGCCGCACGCAGACGCTGGCGATCAGCATGTTCTTCTCGTTCTCCGGCGTCGTCGGGGGTGTCGTCGCCATGCTCAGCGGCGGTCTCTACAACCTGCTCGACACGCCGGGCTTCGGCCCGGACGGCCTGCGGCGTCTCGCCGTCGGCCTCGGCCTCACGCCCTTCAACGTCCTGGCGCTGGCCGGCGCGGCGGGCTACGTGATTTCCGGGCTCTTCATCCGCCTCCTTCGCGAGGAAGGGGCTTCGCCGACGATGCATGTGCTCAAGGTGCTGCTCGCCAACAATCCGGTTCGCGGCGTCTATCATGCGCAGACCCTCTCCAATGCCCTCACCGAGGCGTCCCGGCTCGATGTGCTCAGCCAGGCCCGCGGCGGTCTCGTCGAAGGCGAACTGGTTCGCGACCTCCAGAGCTGCTCCTCGCAGGTGCGCGACGTCGCGGTCCGCAACCTCGCCGGCGGGGCCTCCGAGATGGATCCCACCGTTGCCGAGGCCCTCGTCGCGGCGTTGCGCCGCCCCGATCTGGGCATCCAGGTCGAGGCCGCCAAGGCCCTCGGGCGCAGCCACCACATCGCCGCGCTGCCGCATCTCACCGCGCTTTTCGACAACGAGGACGCCAATCTCGCCGGGGCGTGCATCGGCGCCGCCGGCCAGCTCGGCGACCGCGCCGCGCTGCCCGAGCTGCGCGCGGTGCTGGAGGCGGAGGACGCCGCGCCGATTCTCAAGGCCCAGGCGGCGGAGGCCGCGAGCCGCCTCGGCGACCATCAGGAGGCGCGGCTCATCTTCGCCGCGTTCACCGTCAACACCAGCCCGGTCCTCCAGACGCAATGCCTCGTTTCGGTCTGCCGTGCGATGGAGGACGGTCCCCACGTCCACCAGGTCTTCGAGGATGAGGTGCGCAAACCCGGCGTTCGCTCGGCCGCGCTCTGCGATTCGCTGGCCCGCCGGTGGCAGGGTCTGGACTCCGACGCGATGGTGGCGCATCTCGACGCCGGCCGCTTCCAGGAGGTCGCCACCGCGGCGCTTTGCGAGGTCGTGTCCTTCTGCCTGCCCTGCCAGCGACCGGACGACGTCGCGGGAGTCGATTTCCTGAAGAGCCTCTTTGCCGAGAGCGGGCAGTTCAAGGACGCGCGCCTCGAAGGCGGGGACTATGTCGCCACAAGTCTCTGGCTGCAACTCCGTCTCTGGGCGTATCTGGCCTTTGAAGCCGGAGAACAGGACCGGTTCGTGCTCCTGGCCATCCTCTTTCTCGCCGACCGCCTTTCGAAGCGCCTCGATCCGAAGCACCCGCGTTCCCGGCCCAATTAGGCGCCGAGGAGGCGGGCGGGGTTGCGGCGGCCGATCTGGAGGAGGTCGTCGTCGGTCCAGTCTCCGAGGGAGGCCAGATGGCGCATGCAGTCGGCCAGGGTGCTGGAGGAGCCGGCGAGGGTGGGCGAGCCGCCGGCGGCGGAACCGGCGACGACGATGCGTCGCGAGGGCTCGATCTCGACGTCGGAGCCCATGTACCGGTAGGGGCCTGGCGGGAGACCGGCGATGGCGGCCGAATCGCTGACGACGATGAAGCGCTCACGTCCCTTGGCGCGCCAGGCGACGCGGAGGAAGGCGGCGGGCAGATGGTGCCCGTCGGCGATGAAGCAGGCGCTGAGCCGGTCTTCCGCGAGCTGCGTCCAGATCGGGTTCGGGTGGCGGGGCAGGGTGTTGACAATGCCATTGCCCAGGTGCGTGCAGAGCGTGGCGCCGGCGTCGACGGCGCGGGCGATGTCGTCGTCGTCGGCGAGGTGGTGGCCGAGGGAGACGACGACGCCCTGCCGGGCGGCGTGGCGGATGAGTTCGACGGCGCCGGGGGCCTCGGGGGCGAGGGTCAGGATGCGGATCGCGCCGCCGGCGAGGCGCTGCCAGGCGTCGAAGCGCGCGGCGTCGGGCGGGGCGAGCCAGCGCAGCGCATGCGCGCCGTTGCTGGGCGGGCGGAGGAAGGGCCCCTCCAGATGGATGCCCGCGAGGTGCGGGCGCAGATCCGCGTCGCGCATCGCCTCCGCGAGGATCGGCAGGTTGCGCTCGAAGACGCCCGGGGCGCTGGTGACGAGCGTCGGGCAATAGGCGGAGGTGCCGCGCTCGAGCAGGGCGGCCGTCACGTCCCGGATTTGCTGGAGCCCGAGGTCTGGCGCCGAGAAGTCCACGCCCAGGAAGCCGTTGACCTGGAGGTCGATCCAGCCGCTCGTGTCGAGGTTCATTTCAGGAGCGAGGCGGCGGGCTTGTCGAGGAAGAAGCGGGCGTCGGGATGGTTCTGGAGGATCGAGGCCGGATGGAGGTTGGAGACTTCGCCGGCGATGCAGTCCTTGACGGCCTGGGCCTTGCGGACGTCTGGCACGGTGCAGACGATGGCGCGGGAGGCCATGATCTGGGCGATGG
Organism: uncultured Lentisphaerales bacterium; assembly: GCA_964451695.1. Classification (GTDB taxonomy): domain Bacteria; phylum Verrucomicrobiota; class Kiritimatiellia; order RFP12; family UBA3636; genus JAAZAI01. Next base: position 21,033 of record CAYVJM010000004.1, read on the forward strand.
ACATGGAGATGGCCTTGCGGGGGACTTTCTGGAGCGAGGGGAACCAGCCTTCGCCGAGCTGCTGGCGGCGGCAGACGGTGTCGAGCTCGACGACGAGGTAGGGCTTCTTGGTCTTGAAGTCGGCGGGCGGGTCGTTGAAGGCGAGGTGGCCGTTTTCGCCGATGCCGACGAAGGCGACGTCGATGGGCGCGACCTGAATGAGCTTGCCGACGCGGCGGCATTCGGCTTCGGGGGCGCCTTCGCCGTTGATGTAGTGGAAGGCGGCGAGGGGCAGCGGGAGGCGGGAGACGAAGCGCTTCCACAGGTACTGGCGGAACGAGGCGGGGTGGGCGAGGGGCAGGCCGACGTATTCATCGAGATGGAAGGCGGTGATGCGGCTCCAGTCGATGTCCGGCTGCTTGACGAGTTCGCCGAGCATCTCGAACTGGGAGGCGCCGGTGGCGACGATGATCCGAGCCTGGCCTTGCGCGCGCAGCGCTTCCCGGATGCGGGCGGCGCCATAGCGGGCGGCGGACTTGCCGCAGAGACTGCGGGTGCGGGCGATTTCCATTTCGACGGGTGTCATGTGCACGAACTCCTTTCGAGTTGGTTTTCAGGGGTGGGTCGGGCGGGCGATTCATCGCTCCCAGGCCGAGGCGGCGAGGACGCCGGTGGCGGCGAGGGCCGCGAAGAGCCAGGTGATCGCGGGCATTTGGAAGCTGAAGTCGCCGAGCGAATGGACGGCCATGACGAACGCGGCGAGCAAGGCCGCCAAGGGCATGGCGCGAAGCATTGCGGGGGGAGGGGCGTCGCCGAGCGCCTCGGCTTCCTGCGCGGCCGCGAGCATGCGGGACTGGGCCAGGCAGAGGACGACGAGCAGGGCGAGCAGGGCGGAGGCGAAGAGAGCGAGGCCGACGATGCCGTATTCTTCGAGGAGCTGCGTCCAGTCGCTGTGGACTTCGTAGAGGTGCTGCTCGTTGTTGACGTAGCGCGGGCGCTTCATCGTGGCGGGGTTGCCGTTCACGGGCCGGACACCGGGATCGGTGGGGTTGAACTCCTGCCAGCGGTTCGAATGCTGGCCGGGGCCGATGCCCCAGACGGGGCTGCTGCGCCAGGCGCGAAGGGCGGATTGGATGTACGTCCCGCGGTCGAAGCCGTACCAGAACGAGTCGTGGACGCGCGTTTTCCACTCCGGAGAACCCCAGTTCGAGACGACGGTCTTGTAGAGGCCGTGTCCGCTGATGCGCGTCATCAACGGGTTGGGGATATGCCAGACGGCGAAGACGGCGGCGGCGACGGCGCCGGCGACGAGGACGGGGGCGAGGAGACGCGCCCGGAGGCGCCGCCCGCGCATCGCGACCGTGGGGAGTCCGACGAGGAGCCCCAGCAGGAGCGAGGCGAGGCCGCCCCGGGAAAGCGTGAGGAAATCGCCCCAGACCATGGCGAACGCGGCGGCGGCGGCGAGCGCCTTGACCCGCCACGAGATGCGCGGGGTGAAGACGAGGGCGAGGACCAGGCAGATGCCGATGTTGAGGAACGCGGAGAGATGGTTCGGGCAGAAGAAGACGGCCTTGGCGCGTCCGCCGTAGTTCCATGGGCTGAGGACCCAGAGCACGTAGTCCACCTTGCCCGCGTACTTCGCGACCACCGCGTAGACGGCAATGGCGGCGATGTTGGCGAATGCGATCCAACCGAGGGCCGCGAGGCGGCGGCGCGTGGACGAGAGCGCGAGGACGACGGCCAGCGCGGCGGGGGTGAAGAAGAGCAGCAAGCTGCGTTCGGCCTCCATCGCGACGAGCGGCAGTCCGGGGACGGATGGGAAACCGGCCCGGGCGATCGCGTAGACGAGGAACGGGACGAATGCGGCTCCGGCGGCCAGCGCGGCCGTTCCGAGCGGAATCCGTTCGATTCGTGGATGGTCGTCGCGGTGCCGCCTCCCCCCCTCGAGCAGGGTGCCGAGGCCGGAGAGGAAGGCCGCGCCGAACAGGACCGCCGCCATGGGC
>CAYVJM010000004.1:23024-24446 GCA_964451695.1 uncultured Lentisphaerales bacterium
CCACATCTCCCAGGCGCCGAAGCACCAGGGGCTGAGCACGACGTTGAGCGCGACGCAGAGAAACGCCGCCGCGTGCAGGACCCCGGGCACGTCGAAACGCCGGGAGGGAGATTCTTCGTCGGGGTAGTCCATGGCGTGAAGGGCGGGCCCGGCGGGTTAGCGGCGGGCCTCCATCATCGGGTTCTGCCGGTCGAGGCGGACCGGGCGGAACCGGAACGCGATCGCGAAGGGCGCGGGCTTGAGCCGGTACTGCTCCAGCGGGACGGGCCCGCAGGAGGCCGTGCCGATGCCGTCCTGGGCGAGATCGAGGTTGAGCGTGACGAAGTCCTCGCGGACGAGGTCCACGGTGTGGTTCGCCTCGGTCAGGTTCTTCTGCGCGTACCAGCTCGCGCCGAAGTTGAACAGGCGGTCGGCCGTGACGAGCAGGCCCTGGCCGCGCGGATCCGTGAAAGCCGCCCAGCGCGTGTCCGTCCGGTTGCCGTTCTCCTGGGGGTAGACGTAGTCGAAGAAGAGGCCGTCCACGTCGGAGAGCCAGCGGCCGAGACGCACGCCGTCCTTCGTGTCCGCATAGCTCTCGCCGGGCCCGAGGCCATACCACTGCACGCGATCCTGCGTGCCGGGCAGGGCCATCTGCAGGCCGATGCGCGGGATGGCGGGGCACTTCCATTCGCCCACGGGTTCGCCGGAGAAGGCGAGCGAGACGTCGCCGTTCGGGCGGATCGTCCAGTCGTAGACGCAGACGAAGCGGTTGCGCACGACGGGGCCGCCGACCGAGGTCTTGACGACGATGCGGCAGGCGCCCTTGTCCTCCTTGGCGGGCTTGGCGATTTCGAAGGAGATGAGCTTGTGCGAAAGGGCGTTGAGGCCGTGCTCGCGCCATTGGCGCTGGATGCCGCCGCCGCGGCAGCCGCCGTCGTTGTCCGTGGGCGCGCGCCAGAAGTTGCCCTTCGGGCCGGCTTCGACCATCGGCATCGAGCCGACTTCCCAGTCGGTCATCAGCCCGGTGCCGCGGTCGAAGGCGATGGCGAATTCCTCGCCGACGATTTCGACGCGGCCGTCCGTCTCGGAGACTTCGACGGCGGGGCGGGCGAGCGTGGCGACGGCCGATGGGGCGGCCTGGCGCAGCGGGAACTGGGCCCAGGCGATCTCGTGGCCGCGTTCGGCCCAGATCGTGTTGCCGGCGAGGGTGAAGGCGAATTCGAGCAGGAAGTCGCGCGCCGGGCAGTCCGGCAGCTTGAAGGGCACCTTCACCTCGGCGGATTCGCCGGCGGGGATGGCGGGCAGCTCGAGCAGTCCGGACTGGATCGTCTCGCAGTCGGCGGTCAGGCGCCATTCGCAGGCGAGGCCTTCGAGGCCGGCGAAGTCGTAGCGGTTCGCGATGCGGAACTTGCCCTTCGCCGCGTCGACGGCCTCGACGAGGAC
>CAYVJM010000005.1:0-24359 GCA_964451695.1 uncultured Lentisphaerales bacterium
AAACGAGTGTGCGAGCGGTGCAAGGTCGTCCGCCGCCGCGGGATCGTGCGGGTGATCTGCACGAATCCGCGTCATAAACAGAGGCAGGGCTAAGGAGTTCTGGAATGCCGAGACTAATGGGTATTGACGTCCCCGGGAAGAAGCGCATCGAGTACTCGCTGCGCTACATCCACGGGATCGGCCCCACGAGGGCGAAGACGATTCTTGAGAAGGCGAAGATCGACCCCGCGAAGAAGGCGGACGATTTGACGACCGAGGAGATCCGCGCGATCATCGCGGTGATCCAGGAGAACTTCCGCGTGGAAGGCGATCTGCGCCGCGAGGTGTCGCAGAACATCCGCCGCCTGATCAGCATTGGCAGCTACCGGGGCTCCCGGCACCGCAAGGGCCTCCCCTGCCGCGGCCAGCGCACCAAGACGAACGCCCGCACCCGCAAGGGAGCCAAGCGCACGATCGGCGCGGTCCGCGACAAGGCGGCTCGCGCGGCGATCAAGGAATCCGCCCCCAAGGCGTAACGAGGATCCTCCATGTCAGAACCAGAAGTCAAGAAAACCGCAGATAAGCCCGTCGAGAAGCCGGTTGAGAAGCCCGTCGAGACGGATGCGATGGCGATCGTCATGGGCGAAGACGGCCAGGCGGCCGTCGCCGCGGCCGCGGCCGATGCGAAGGGCAAGAAGGCCCGCACGCGGTCGATCCCGGCCGGAATCGTCCACATCACGGCCTCGTTCAACAACACGCAGTGCTGCATCACCGACGCGCGCGGCAACGTCATCGCGTGGAGCTCCTCCGGCAAGGCCGGGTTCAAGGGGTCGCGCAAGTCGACGGCCTTCGCCGGCACGATGGTGGCGCAGGAATGCGCCCGCAACGCCGTGGCCAAGGGCATGCACGAAGTGGAGATCCGCGTCCAGGGCGCGGGGGCCGGCCGCGAATCGGCCGTTCGCGCGATCGCGACCTCCGGCATGGCCGTGACCCTCATCAAGGACATCACGCCGATTCCCCACAACGGGTGCCGTCAGCGCAAGAGAAGGAGAGTGTAACATGGGCAGATATACAGGACCCGTTTGCCGCCGGTGCCGCCGCGAGGGCATGAAGCTGAATCTCAAGGGCGCGCGTTGCCACATGGCGAAGTGCCCGATCGACCAGGGGCACCCCGTTCCGGGCGTGCACGGCCAGCGCCGCGTGCGCAAGATGTCGAACTACGGCACGCAACTTCGCGAGAAGCAGCGTCTGCGCAACCAGTACGGTCTGCAGGAGGGGCAGTTCCACCGGATCTTCGAGACCGCGTTGAAGCGTCGCGGCATCACCGGCGAGACGATGCTCCAGCTCCTCGAGACGCGCCTCGACAACATCGTCTACCGCCTCGGCTTCGCCACGTCGCGCGCCGCGGCCCGGCAGTTTGTCAGGCACAACCACGTCTCTGTCAACGGCCACAAGGCGAACGTCCCCTCGATGGTGCTGAAGCCGGGCGACGTCGTTCAGGTCCGCGACCGCGAGCGCAGCAAGAACCTCGCGAAGCAGGCCTACGAGGGCACGGCGGCCGCGCGCCTCGTCCCCACCTGGCTGTCCGTTGACGCCGAGAAGTTCCGTGGCGAAGTCCTCTCCGTCCCGACCCGCGATGAAATCGCGCCCGTCGTCAACGAAAAGCTCGTCGTCGAACTCTATTCGCGGTAGCCGCTTCTGCGGATCAACCATCTCCATCGGCCGGGACGCCGCGCTCAGCGGCTCCCGGCGTGAAAGGACGGCACAATATGCCCATCAGACTGAACAGATTCGAAATGCCCAAGCGCGTCGTCAAGGACGAGGCGTCGGCCACGCCCAAGTTCGGCCGCTACATCGCCGAGCCGTTTGAGATCGGGTACGCCCGCACCATCGGCAATTCGCTGCGCCGCGTGCTGCTCTCCTCCATCGAGGGCGTCGCCGTCTCGGCCGTGCGAATTCAGGGCGCGAGCCACGAGTTCTGCGCGCTGCCCGGCGTCGCCGAGGACGTCACCGCCATCATCCTGGCGCTGAAGAAGGTCCTCGTCAAGGCCTACACCCGCACGCCGCCCGTGATCAGCATCAAGCGCAAGGGCCCCTGCGTCATCACCGCCGGCGACCTTGGCACGGACAACAGCATCGAGATCCTCAACCCCGACCACCCCATCGCCACCGTCAACGCCGACGGCGTCTTCGAGATGGACCTGTTCCTCTCGATCGGCCGCGGCTTCTGCCCGGCGGAATGGGAGGAGGGCAAGCAGCAGGAGATCGGGATCATTCCCATCGACCGCATCTACTCGCCCGTCACCCGCGTCAACTTCGACGTCGCCAACACCCGCGTCGGCCAGCACACGGACTACGAGAAGCTCACGCTGGAGATCACGACGGATGGCCGCATTGATCCGGACGAGGCCCTCGTGGCCGCCGCCGCCATCATGCGCCATCACCTCGACGTCTTCGTGGACTTCAACCAGGACGTCGTGGAGGACGAGGTCGCGCCGGAGTCCGAGGAGGACCAGCGCGAAGCCCTGATCCGCAAGCTCAACATGAGCGTCAACGAGATCGAGCTGAGCGTCCGCGCCGCGAACTGCCTCAACAATGCCAACATCACCACCGTCGGCGAGCTCGCCCAGAAGTCCGAGGCCGAAATGCTGAAGTACCGCAACTTCGGCAAGAAGTCCCTCAACGAGATCAAGGACAAGCTCAAGGAGATGGGCCTCGGCCTCGGATTCAAGTTCGATCCGGAGCTCCTCGAGAAGCACTAAGCCCGACAGAAAGCCAATTCCATGCGCCACAGAAAGCAAAACACCAAGTTCGGCCGCTCCAAGGCACACCGCGAGGCACTCATCCCGATGCTCGTCGTCGGCCTCGTCAAGGCGATGTCCATCCAGACCACCGTCCAGAAGGCCAAGGTCGCCCGGCAACTCGCCGACCAGATGGTCACGCTCGCCCGCAAGAACGACTTCAACGCCCGCCGCCGTGCAGCCTCCCTGTTGCAGGACGCCGATGCCGTGAAGAAGCTCTTCGACACGATCGTCCCGATGATGGAAGGCCGTCCCTGCGGCTACACCCGCATCACGAAGCTCGGCCGCCGTCCCAGCGACAGCTCGGAGATGTGCGTCCTCGAGTGGGTCGCCGAGAAGTACGCGCCCAAGACCGACGAGCCCGTCTCCCCCGAGGCGGCTCCCGCGCAGGCCTAGCCCGCGCCCGGCTCAAGCCAGTCCAGCCCGCGGCGGTTTCCGCCGCGGGCTTTTTCATGTCTCCGCATCTCCGCCGGGCCATCGCCCGAAACGTCAGATCGACGCGTTCCCCGCCTGCGCATTGGCATGGGCCTCGGCGAGACGGGCTGCAGAGGCTTGGAGTAGCGCTTGCTCCTTCTCGGGCAGACGCGAGACGAGGATGCGCTCCACGCCCGCGCGGCCGACGATGCACGGCACGCTCAGGCACACGCCCTCGATCCCGTACTCGCCCCGGAGCTGGATCGAGACGGAGAGGATGCTGCGCTCGTTGCGCAGAATCGCCCCCGCGATGCGCGTCATCGCCAGGCCGATCGCATAATACGTCGCCCCTTTGTAGCCGATGATGTGGTAGGCCGACTCGCGGACCTCCCGCACGATCTCGTCGCGGTTGCGCATTCCGCCGTCCGGACACTTGCCGCACGCGAAGCAGTAGTCGTCGATTTTCAAGCCCGCGACGTGCGTCATCGACCAGGCGGCGAATTCGCTGTCCCCGTGCTCGCCGAGGATGTAGCCGTGGACGTTGCGCGCATCCACGCCGCAGTCCTTGCTCAGCGCGGTGCGGAACCGCGCCGTGTCGAGCACCGTGCCGGAGCCGATGACGCGGCTACGGTCCCAGCCGACCGCCTCCAGCGCGATGCGGGTCAGCACGTCCACGGGGTTGCTCACGACGAGGATCACGCCGCGGCAGCCGGATTTCGCGACCTGCAGCGCGACGTCGCGCACGATGCCGGCGTTGCGCTTGAGCAGGTCGATGCGCGATTCGCCGGGCTTCTGCTTCGCCCCGGCCGTGATCACGACGATGTCGCTGTCCGCGTAGTCCCGCTCGTCGCCGGCGTGGATGTCCACCTGCGGCATGAACGGCACGCCCTGTGCGAGGTCGATGGCCTGGCCCTTCGCGAGATCCGCGAAAAAGTCGACGAGGGCGATCTCGTCGGCCAGCCCGCTCTGCGCGAGCGCGAACGCGAACGTGGAGCCGACGGCGCCGGCGCCGACGACGGTGACTTTTCTCTTCTTGTCCTGCATGTGGGCTCCGGGTTGGCGGTGAAAGGGATTAGCGGGCCGCGGCGCGCGCGGCCTGCCAGCGGGGGAACGCCTCGCGCCAGGCATCGGGCTGCTTCGGCGTCCAATGGACCGGCTCGATCGAGGCGCGCACGAGGCGGCGCCCCTCTTCGAAACTTCCCAGGTCGCTCGTGGCGACCATCTGCGCGACGGCGTTGCCCATCGCGGCGCCCTCGGCCGGGCCGCAGGCGATGGAAATGTCCAGCGCATCGGCCGTCATCTGGCAGTGCAGGGCGTCCTTCGTCGCGCCGCCGATCATGTGGAGCACGTCGCGCTTGCGTCCGGTGAGCTGCTCCAGCTCGCCCCAGACCTCGCGGTAGCGCATGACGATGCCCTCCATGGCCGCGCGGTAGAACTCGCCTTGCGTCTTGGGAACGGGCTGCTTTGCGAGGCGGCAGAACTCCGCCATTTTCTCCGGCATCCGGCCCGGCGACTGGAAGTCGGGATAGTCGGGATCGATGAAGGAGCGGAACGGCTGCGCCGCCTCCGCCTGCCGCATGAGATCCTCGAAATCCGGGGCGCTCCCGCCCTCGCTCCAGGCGCGGCGCAGCTCCTGGATCATCCACATGCCCGTGCAGTTCTTGAGGAAGCGGAAACGCCCGTTTACCGCGCCCTCGTGCGTGTAGGAGAGCGTGTAGGCGAGATCCGTCAGGACGGGCTCCGCGCTCTCGACGCCCAGCAGCGCCCACGTGCCCGTGGCCAGATAGCCCCAGGACGTGGCGGGGTCTGCGGGCACCGCGGCCACGGCCGAGGCCGTGTCGTGCGCACCGACGAGAGCGAGCGGGACGCCGTCCAGCCCGGGGACGCCGCGCAGGGCGCCGAGCATCGCGCCGGGCTGCGCGAGCGGCGAGAAGAGGCCGGCGGGGATGTCCAGCTTTCCGAGCAGCGGCCCGCACCAGCCGCGCGTGCGCACGTCGATGAGCTGGCTCGTGCTGGCGATGGTGGCCTCGTTGGCCATTTCACCGCAGAGCGCGAAGTTGAGCAGGTCCGGGGTGAAGAGCAGGCGCGAGGCCTTCGGCAGCAGCGAATCCGGCTCCTGCCGCTCGGCGTGGAGCTGGAAGACGGTGTTGAAGTCCATGAACTGGATGCCCGTGTCCTGGTAGAGCGTCCGCCGTCCGACGCGGTCGAACACCTGCTGCGTATTGGTCGGGTTGTTGCGGACGTCGCGGTAGGCGTACGGGAGGCCGAGCATGCGTCCCCCGCGATCTATGAGCGCGTAGTCGACACCCCAGGTGTCCACGCCGACGCAGGCGATCTCGCCGTACTTGGCCCGCGCGGCGGCGAGGCCGGCGCGGATGTTCGTCAGCAGCGAGGGGATGTTCCAGTGGATGTGGCCGTTGATCTCCACGGGCGTGTTGTCGAAGCGGTTCACGGTCTCCATGGCGAGCGTGCGGCCGTCGAAGCGCGCGGCGATCACACGCCCGCTGCCGGCCCCCAGATCCACTGCAAGAAATGTCTTCATAGTTCCCTTTTCGTTTACGGGTTGCGTGTCGTCGGGCGCCGCGCAGGCTCAGCGGCGGCGCCGGTAGAGGTCGAGCCGCGTGTGGCCCTGTCCGAAGTCCGCCACGGACTCCACCGGTTCGTAATGCGCCCGGATGGCGTCGAGAAGCGTCTGCGCCGACTCCGGCGCCAGCCGCTCCGTCGTCGGGCACGACACGGCGAAGGCGTAGCCGCTCAAGGCGGCGACGGGGGCGTTGGTGGCCGCGGCGATCGCCGCCGAAAGCGTGGCGACGTTGTGGACGTTGAGCCTGCGCGCGGTGGCGTCGTCGAGATGGGGGAAGAGGCTGAAGGGCCCCATTTCGAGGCCGGGGAGAACCGGACGGCGCGCTTCGACGGCGAGGTAGGCGTCCTGCGTGAGCAGGGTGTCGCCGGGGGGGGTGTTCGCACGCAGCCACGCGCCGGCCTCGCGGAGTTTGACGAGATCGGGCTTCTCCTTCATCTCGAACCAGAAGCGGTCTTTGCGGATCGTCACCCAGTCCATGCAGAGCGGCGAGGCGATCATGAACATCCCGGCCAGCGCGAGCATCGCCCAGGCGACCGCCCCGTGGCGGAGTCCGGACTCCGCCACCGCGCCGGCCAGCAGCGCGGCTGCAGCGGCGGCGGCCAGCGGCATCACGGGCGTCTGATAGTCGTCGTAGGGGAACGGGGCCAGGTAGTGGACGAGGGTGGCGACGGCGAAGCCTGCGAGCGCGAACCCGAGGACGGGACCGGGGCGGAAGCCGCGGCGGGGTCCCGCGAGAACGGCGATGGTCGCCGCGACGGTCAGCGGGAAATATCCCTGCAGGAGGCGGGAGAGCGAGCCCGCGCGCAGCATCGCCCATTGGATGAACGGCGCCGCGACGCGGTCGGCGTGATAGGACTGGGAGAAGCGAAGCCCCTCGGGCGCGAGCCATGCGAACGGCAGGTAGAGCGCCGCGAGCACGGCGCTCCCGCCGAGGCCGAAGCGCAACCATCCCCATGCGAGCCCGTCGCGGCGGCGCAGGAGGAGCAGCCCGAAGCCGACGACCGCGAGCAGGACTCCGAGCGAGAGGCGCGCTCCGGCGGCCACGGCGAGAAGCGCGCCCGCGCATTCGAAGCGCCAGGTGCGCTCGCCGGCGAGGACGAAGAACGCCGCGGCGATGCAGAGCCCCGCGAGCGCGTACGTCTTGGGGATGACGGTGAAGTAGCTGAAGACGGGGCAGCAGGCGGTGAGAAGCCAGGCGGCGAGCGCGGCGAGGGGGCGTGCGCGATCCGGCGCCAGGCGCCAGGCGAGGCCCGCGCAGAACGCGGCGGCGACCAGGCCGAGCAACGCCGTGAAGAGGCGTCCGCCGAGGACGCCGAACGGCCCCCACAGCGGCGCGGCCGCGGCGTAGGCGAGCGGCATCGCGGGACCCTGCGTGAACAGGTAGTCGCGGTAGGGGAGGAGACCCGATGCCGTGTCGAGACCCGCGAGCAGGTACCAGCCCTCGTCCTGGTTCAGCGGTCCCAGGAGCACGTTGCAGACCGCCAGGACGAGCGCGGCCAGGATCGCGAGGGCCGTGGCGGATTTCATTTTCCCACGTGGTCCATGAAGGGCTTCAGCTCGTCGAGCTTGTGCTTTTCGATGAACAGCGAGAAACCGCCGGCGTCGCCGACCTTGAGGGCGAGGAAGGCGCGGGAAAGCAGATCCGCGCGGTTGGTGCTGACGACCGTGGAGCGCGAGAGATCGTACTGCTCCTGGGGCGTCATGTCGGCGATGCGGATCCGGTGGGGTTTCGTGCCCGTGCCGTCCGGCAGGTACTTCTGGCCGACGAGTTCGCCGCCGGCGTAGGCCAAGGTCGAGAAGACGAATTCCTCGCCCGAGACGGAGATGTTCCGCCGACCAGGGCTGGAGGCGACGGAGTGACCCAGCATGTCCTCGACCGAGCACGCCGTTCCCAGCGCATCCCAGATTTGCCTGCATGCGACGAGGTCGATGCCCGTTGCGTCATTGCCCTCCTTCATGGCCTGCTTCGCCACGGCGACGGCGTTGGTGATCGTCTGCTTCGCCACGACGACGGCGTTGGTGTAGGGGAGTGTCTTCAGAGCTTCGTAGATCTTCAGGACGATCTGCGCCTGGACGTCGACGGCGGGCGTCGACTCGCCTGTCGGCTCCACGTTCGCGTCGGAAGGGGGCGCCTCGGGAGCGGGCTCGACTTGGGTCTCGGCCAGGGGTTCACCGGTCGGCGTCTCCGCAGAGGTGTCGGCGGCAACTTCGGCGCCGCTGTCGGCAGGAGCCGCTTCGGAGGGGGATTCGTCCGCAGGCACTGGGACGGCGGGCTCGGCGACGGCGGCCGCGGGCTCGGCAACGGCTTCCGGGGCGGCGGGCCGTTCCAAGTCCTGGATGCGAAGGTGGACGACGGCTCCGACGACGACGACGACGAACGCCAGACCGAGCAGCCGCGTCAGACAGCCGGGACGGGGCGCTGTGCGCGGAGCGGTCGTGCCGGAAGCGGGGGCCGATCCTTGGAGGATGCGGCGAGGCGGTTTGCGGGCGCCGGGAGCGACTTCGGACGCGGCGGCGCCGGCGCTGGAAATCGCGATCGTGCTCAGCGGCGGGACGTACGAGCCAGAGGGGATGTAGGGCGGGCGCCCGGACAGGACGCGCTGGAGATCCTCGATGACGTCCTGCCACCAGGTGTAACGCTCCTCGGGGGACTTGGCCATCATCCGCTGCATGATGTGGACCATCGCAGGCGGCACGGTCGGCACGAGGGTGCGCGGATCGGGCAGGGTGCCGGAGCGCTGGAGCTCGAGGACCTGCATCTGGTTCTTCTCCTCGCCGAAGGGGACGAGGCCGGTGACCATCTGGTAGAACAGCGCGCCAGCGCTGTACATGTCCGTGTGGAAGTCGATCGTGCGCAGGCACTCGATCTGCTCGGGCGAGGCGTAGTTGGGCGTTCCGACGACCATGCCGCCGTCGTAGGCGAGGGGGTTCTCGCCCGGACGGACGAGCGCCGCGGTGTTGTAGTTGGTAATCTTCACCGCGTCGCCAGCGCTGAGCAGCAGCGTGTCGGGTTTGAGATTGCGGTGGATGAAGCCGCACTGCTTCCAGGCGAAGTCAAGCCCCTTGGCGATTTCAAGCAGGATGCTTGCGGCGCGCTTCGGATCGAGGCGGCGCTCGGCGTGGAGCACGGAGGTGATCGAGGCGCCTTCCACGTTTTCAAGAACCATGTACGGGACGCCGTCGGCCAGCCGCGCGATGTCGATGACCTGGACAAAGTTCGGGTGGCGGATGCGCGAGACGGCGCGGGCGACTCGCTCGAAGTGGTCGGCCACGCCGGGATCGGCGGCCGAATCGCGCTTGAGCATCCAGAGCGTGACGGTGCGGTCGAGGGAGACCTGCAGGGCGCTCCACACCTCGGAGCGGCTCGTCTCGGCGTATTTTTCGATGATCGTGTAGCCTGGAACCGACGGGGTCGGCGCGGCGGCCCGGTCGAGGAGCTGGGTGTCTGACATGGCGCTTTTCGTGAAGAGGGGGAAGGGTTAGTACGTCGAAAACGCGTAGACCGTGGTGGACTGCATGACCTCGCCCGGATCGAGGCGGATGCTCGCGAAACCCGGCTGGTTGGGCGCGTCCGGGGCGTGCTGCGTCTCAAGGCACACGCCATGGCGCGGCCCGTAGACGAGGCGGTTTTTGCCGCGCGTTCCCTTCGCCAGGAAATTCGCGGTGTAGAGCTGGACGCAAGGCTCGGTGGTCCACGTCTCCATGCGCCGGCCGCTGGCCGGATCGTCGAGGACGGCGCAACGCGCCAGACTAGGGCCCGCGCGGTCGATCAGGTAGTTGTGGTCGTAGCCGCCGGCGTTGGCGAGCAACGGGTGCTTGGCATCGATGCGGGCGCCGATGGGCGTGGGCTTGCGGAAGTCGAGCGGCGTGCGTGCCACGGAGATCACCTTGCCGGTGGGCACCAGCCCGGCTCCCGTCGGCGTGACACGGCTGCAGGGCATCTGCAACACGTGGTCGCGGATGTCGGCGACGCCGCCGTTGAGGTTGAAGTAGGCGTGCTGGGTGAGATTGACCACGGTCGGAGCGTCGGTGACGGCCCAGTACTGGATCCGCCAGGCGTTGATGTCCATGAGCGTGTAGACGATGCGGACGAACAAGTTGCCCGGGAAGCCTTCTTCGCCGTCCGGGCTGAGGTAGGTCATCTCCAGCGCAGGCCCCTCGGGGGAGGCCATCTCGCGACACGCCCAGATCCGCTGGTCGAAGCCGACCACGCCTCCGTGAAGGGCGAGCTTCTCACCGGGATTTCCGGCGTTGAGGGTGATCTGGCGGCGCACGCCGTCGAGGACGAACTGCCCTTTGCGGATGCGGTTGCCGACCCGCCCGATCAACGCGGACATGTAGCCGCTGCCGTGGTAGTCTTCCACCTTCGGCCGACCCAGAAGCACGTCGGCGAACGCACCATCCCGATCCGGGGCCGTGAGTTCGGTGACGATGCCGCCGAGGTTGCTGACCGTCATCGTCATGCCGTTGCGGTTCTTGAGCGTGAACAAGCGGGTATCCTTCATGCGCGTCTCCAAAGAGGCCGGGTTGCGGCGCAGTCGGTGGGCACCCTGCCCCCGCCGCATCGAAACCACGGCGAAGATGGTAGCACAAAGCGGGCGTGCATGAGTAGACCTTTTTTCGATGGCGCACGCCTCACGGGCGCAGTTCAGGTGGAATCGGGGCGTCGATCGTCATCGGCTCGCCGGTGAGCGGATGGACGAAGCGAAGCGAGCAGGAACGCAACGTGTAGCCGATGTCGCCGGGGCGTGTCTCGGCACCGGCGAGCGGCACGCCGCCCGGGCCGTAGAAAGGATCGCCCAGCAAAGGGGCGCCGATGGAGGCCAGATGAATGCGGATCTGGTGCGGGCGTCCGGTGATCAGCTCGATCTCCCAGAGCATCCGCCCAGGCAGTCGCGCCAGCACGCGGCACCGGCTGCAGGCGGGGCGCCCTCCGGGCGTCGCGGCATGGACGCTGCCCAGCTTGGCGTGGGGCACCGGGCCGATGGGTTGGCGGATCTCAATCGCGTCTGGAAGCCCGTCGACGGCGGGCGTGAGCGCCCGGTAGATTTTCCGCAGCACGTGGCCCGAGCCGGTGGCGGTCGTGCGCCTGAACTGCGAGCAGAGGTGTTCGCGGGCGCGGGCCGAGCGCGCGAGCAGAAGCACGCCCGATGTGCCGCGTCCGAGACGGTGGACGGGCGCGGGGGGACCGTCGGCGGAGGCGAGACCGCGGAGGAGGTAGGCGAGGTTGTGCTCCAGAAAGCCGCCGTCGGGCAGCACGGGGAGCCCGGACGGCTTGTCGACCGCGATCACCGCCTCGTCCTCGTGGAGGATGGGGATTTCAGTTGGAACCGGCGGCTCCTCCCAGGGCGGACGGTGCCAAGCCAGCTCGTCGCCGACGCGGAGTCTGTCGTCGGGCGAGACCACCGAGCCGCCGAGGCGGATTTCGCCACGCGCCATGCGTTCCCGCCAAACCGCCTCGGAGGAATGCCGGTAACGCGTCGCGTAGAAGGCGATCGCAGTCTGTCCGGCCTCCTTGGCGCCGATTGGGTTGAGATACGTCCATCCGGCGTTCATGGGAGGGGCGGGAAGGGGTCGGTCGGTGTCGCGTTCATGTCCGTATCGTAGCAAGTCCCGCGCCGTGTCGCAACCGGGGGAACTGCTGCAGGGCGGGCGTTGCGAGCGGCGGAGAATTGCGATAGGATACCGCGGCGTGATCACGAGCGATGAACAAGCCTGCGACCTGGGTCCCTTGCTGGCCGATGTGCTACGGGAGGGGCGTCGCGTACGCTTTCGTGCGGAGGGGAGAAGCATGCAGCCGTTCATCCGTCCCGGCGACGTGGCCGTGGTCGAGCCCGTGGAGACGGCCGGCCTCCTTCGCCGCGGCGACGTGCTTTTCTACCAACCGCGTCCCGGCGTTTTCCGCCTTCACCGGTTCCAGCGCCGCGCCGACGATGGCGATCCCGTCCTGATGGTTCGCGGCGATGCGCCGGGGCAGGCGATGGAGCGCGTTTCCCTGGATTGCGTGCTGGGTGTTCTGTCCACGTGCGAACGCGCGGGGCGCGTGCTCAATGAACGCCGGCTTCTGCGCCGCCTCGCCGGACTCGCGTGGCCGCGGTTGCGCAATCGCATGCGGACGGAATTGGACCCCGTCATCGACAAGGTTTGCGACAAAGCTTGCGACAACGATATGGGACGGTCCGCCGACCCTTCTGCGCAAGCCTTCGTGAAGGAGGCGCTGAAGGCGACGCTTCGCGGTCAAGGAAGCGCAACGCCTGCAGCGGGCGTCGAACCTCCAGCGCTCGTGGCCGCGGCGCGGCGCCACGGCGTGCTCGGGCTTTGCGCCGCCGAGCTGATGCGCCGCTGCCCCGCGGCAGAGCCCGCGATTCGCGAGCAACTCCGCGCGGAGACCCTTGCTGGCGAACGCGGCCGCGCCCGGGTGGCCGAAGCCTTGCAGGCGCTCATGGCGGCCGGCATACGTCCCCTCGTCGTGAAGGGTCCCGCTCTGGCCGCATTGGCGTATCGCGATCCGAGCGTCCGCCCCTACGACGATGTCGACCTCCTCCTCGCCGGCCCGGATCGCGCCCGGGCTCTGGCAGTCCTGGAGGAGCTGGGGTGGCGCGACAGCCGCAACGCTCCGCCTCTGGCTCAGGCGCATCTGCTGCGGACGACGGAGGATTTGACGCTTGTGCATCCGGGGTGCGACGTCGGCATCGACCTCGTCCATCCTGGCGGCTTGCTCCGCGACGCCGCGCCCTCGCCGGACTCGCCGCGCGAGGCGTTCGACATTCTGGGCGAGCCAGCTCAGGCCCCGGACAAGGTGGAGCACTTCCTCTATTGCGCGGCCCACGGCGCCAAGCACGGCTACGCGCGGTGGATCTGGTTGGCGGATCTCGATCGCCTCGCCGCGACGTTTTCCAACGCGGACTGGCGGGATGTCATGGACGAGGCGTCGCGTCGCAGACTCCGGCGCGCGCTGGCGCTCTCGCTGATGCTGCTCGTCGACGATCTTGGCACGCCGCTGGGCGACGCCGCGCGCGAATGGCTTGACGCGAAGGAACGCGCCCGATCCGTCCAGCGGGCGGTCGCGGCGGTGCATGCCGCGCAGGCGCGGGGCGAACGCCATGTCGAGACGTGGCGGTGGTGGGCGGCGCTGCTCGATACGCCCGGACAGCGGGCCCGCCATGCCGCGCGCTGGCTGTTCAGGCCGACGGGCGCGGATTTGCGGAGCTGCCTGCTTCCGCTCCGAGCGCATGCGCTCTACGCCGTCCTTCGGCCCTTGCGCCTGCTGACGCGGCTGGCGTTCCGCCGCCCCGCCCCCAAGCTGACGTGGTAGAGGCGCGCGACGTGCCCGTTTTCACACCAACCGCACACTCATCGGCAGACGAGTGTCTCGGCCCATGTCGAGAGGAATTGGGCGGCGGCGGGCGATTTGGCGAA
The DNA here is from genome assembly GCA_964451695.1 of uncultured Lentisphaerales bacterium. Taxonomy (GTDB): domain Bacteria; phylum Verrucomicrobiota; class Kiritimatiellia; order RFP12; family UBA3636; genus JAAZAI01. The sequence goes on from CAYVJM010000005.1 coordinate 13,198, forward strand.
GCGGAAGACGAACGCGGGGACGGACGCGAGCAGCGCGTCCATGGCGCCCGCGCCGCGGTCCGCGAGCGCGGGCAGCGCCCAGTCCACCGACACCAGAGGGAGCAACCGGGGCAGCGCCTCGGCGGCGGGGAGGGGACGCAGCGCGTCGACGGGCGCCTGTTCGAGGAAGACCAGCGCCGCGAGGGGAGCGCTGCGGCGCCGCGCCAGTCCGGCGGTGCTGCTCCACGGCGTGCCGGCGAGCGTCCAGCCTCGTTTGTCCACCGGGCGCACGGCGATGCGCTCGTCGCCGAGGACGCACGCGGGAAAGGCCGCCTCGAGGATGGCGGCCAGCGTGCTCTTGCCGATGCCGGAGACGCCCGCCAGCAGAAGACCATGACCGTTCAACTCGACGCCCGCCGCATGCACCAGCAATCCGCCGCGTAGCAGCAGGGCGAGCATCGCGGCGTTGAACCAGAGCGTTCGCGGGGGCGCCGCCTCGGCCAGCGCGGGAACCGGCGTAGCGTAATGCCCGGAGTCATGCACCTCGACCCAGGCCGCGCTGTCGGCAGGTGCACGTCCCTGGCGCACCCCGGCGGGCGTGGCGGAGAAGCAGATGCCATCACCCTCGCCGGTCTGGTGCGCGGCGGCGCGCCGAAAACCGGTCATGGAAGTCATCCACGATGATTCGAGACGGGCATCGCCGGCGTTCCGCACGGTCTTCACCGCGGGTTGCGAATCAGACGGCGCAGACCGAGTAGTTGCAAGGCGACGGCCCGGTGTTGGTGGAGTTGTGGCAGGAGCTGCCCAGCACTTCGCGAGGACGGATTTTGACCCTCTTCAGAACCGGCTTCCGGTACGGCGGCTTGGCTTGGTTAGCGTGGGTGTCTTTCATTGTGGATCCTCTTCGAAATCCAGAGAGAGATTCCGAGGGTACGATGGCGCGGAATTGTAGCGTTTCCGGCGTGCCTTGGCAAGGGCGCAGCGGGATGGCGAAATGCCGGACTCCTCGCCGATGTCGAGCTTGGCCACGGCGGGGCAGTTCTGGCAGAAAACGAAGGCGTCGCAGTCGCGGCAGGGGTGGTCGGCGGGAAAGCAACGTTCCGCCAGCGCCTCCTGGAGCCGTCGCCAGGCTTCCGCGGCGGGGTGCTCGCGCAGCGAGCAGGCGATGTGCTGGGCGGAGAGGCAGGGGTGCAAGTCCCCCCAGGGCGAGAGGTAGGCGGATTGGCGGCCGGCGCCGCAGGCGTAGAGGCGGTCGCGTTTGAATCCAGCCAGACGTGTCGCCTCGTGGCACCACGACTCCGCATCGCCGGCGCCGTGGAGGCTCTCGATTTCCGCGAGCTGTTCGGCGGGCACGCGCAGGGCGTCGATGTCGAGGCGGCCTCGGTAGTCGCCCATGAGCTGGCCGTCGAGGCGGAAGCTGCCGTCGCCGAGCGTCGCGGCCAGCGCCCGGATCGCGCTGATCTGATGGGCGTTGCCCTGCATGACGGGGGTCTTGACGCGGACGCGCAGTCCGGCGCGTTCCAGCCGGCGGATGCCGACGAGGGCGGCCTCGAAGCTGCCGGCCCTCCGCGTGAGCGCATCGTGGGTGGCGGCGTCCGCGCCGAGGAGCGAGACTTCGATCCAGTCCGGCGGCATTTCGCGGAGGAAGGCGGCGATGCGTTCGCTGGCCAGCGTGGCGTTGGTGAAGAGCAGGCGGCGGATGCCCTGTTCGGCGAGAATCGTCCAGATCGTCTCGAACTCGGCATGCAGGAGCGGTTCGCCGCCGGTGACGGTGCAATGCAGGCACCCCAGATCCGCGAGTTCGCGGAAGATGCGTCGCACCTCGTCCATGGCCAGTTCCGCCGGGGCGGCGGCGTCGGCGCCCTGAGCGTAGCAGTGGACGCAGGCGGCGTTGCAGCGGTAGGTGAGCGCGTACTGGACGCTGTACAGGGCCGGCCGGCTGGCCACCTGCCGAGTCATGCGCTCCGCGAAATCGTCTGGTTGGAGGGTGATCAAGACGTCTTCTCTTCCGTGGCGAGTCCCTGTTTCAGGAGGTCGTCGAGCAGTTCCTGAAGATCGGCGCCGACGGCGTGACCTTCGGGCACGTCGAAACCCGAGCGCACGGCCGCCTCGATCTCGGCGCGCGTCGCGGGCTGCGCGAGCGCCTCCCAGACGGCGGCGCCCACGGCGTCGAGGATGTAGAGCGACTCGGCGTCGAGCGTGCCGTCGGAGCGGATCGGCACGAGCAGGTGTTCGCCGGCGACATGGCGGAGCACGGCGTTGCGAGTGCGGTGGTAGCGAATCGATTCGGGGGGTGGCGCGTTGTGAGTACGCATCGTGCGTGTTTGGAGGGTTCAGGGTTCAGGGGTCAGTGGAGCAACAGCAGCGTGGCGTCTCCGGGAAAAACGACTTCGGCGGGGCGCAGATCGAGCGCGGGGTCGCCGAGGAGGAGCATCGTCTGCAGGATCCAGGGCGTGCCGCCATCCTCTTGAAGCGCCCGGAGCGCCTCCAGGACGGCGTCGCCGAGGCAGGGGCGCCGGGTGGAGACTGCGTCTGCGATGGCGTCGGCGAGGAGGCTCCCGGGGGCTTCGAAGGACGGCGAGACGGGGGCGAAGACGGCGACCATGCCGCCATCGGTGCCGCGCAGCAGTTCGGCGCCTACGCAGCCTGCCCAGGTCGGCGCGGCCTGCGGCTTGAAGAGGTCGTTCATGGCGCAGGTCGTGCCAACAAGGACGCCGGGACGGTTGTCGAGGGAGGCGACGGCGTCGAAGGCCAGATAGTACGGCATCTCGCCGAGGAACCAGGCGTTGGCGTGGCCGAAGTAGGCGGAGAGCCACCGACCGTCGTCGAGCGCGGTCCGCCAGGTGTCGCCGATGTACTGCCGCGCGTTCGCCCCCGCCGGCGCGTCGTGCTCGGAGATCGCCTGGCGCGACAGGCCGGCGGGTAGACGGGCGAGCCAGGCCGCGGCGTTGGCCGAGAACTGCCAGGTGTCCAGATTGAGATCGGAGACGGCCGCGGCCGCCGTGCGCGTGGCGCGCGAGGCGTCGTCCGCGAGGGCCTTCGCGACCATCCGCTCCGTTTCGGCGGCTGACCGCGCGGGGAGACGCCCGATCGCCACGTCCGGCGCGCCGTCGCCGTCCAGATCGGCCAGTGCGTTGTCCGTGCCGACGATGAGCCAGCCGGAGGCGGACTTTTCGTAGGGAATTTGCAGGACTGCCGGCGGGATGGGGTTGGGCTGCCAGCTCGGGGATCCGAAGATGCCGAGATAGTCGTAGTGGCCGCTTCCCACGAGCAGCACTTTCGAGGGCGGTCCGCGCCAGGCGCGGGAACGGACGAGAAACGCGCGCAGGGCGAAGGGGGAGAAGCGGCCCCCCATCTCCAGACGGTAGAGATCCTCCGCCTTCAGCACGCCGGTCCGCAGCCCCTGCGAGGAGCGCGCCTGGAGCAGGGGCTGCAAGGCGGGGAGGAACGCCTCGGGGGCGACGACGAGGTAGTCGACCTCGTGATCGGTACCGGCCCAGGGATCGGCGCCCACGCCCTCCAGCAGGTCGGGGGAGCGGAACTCGCAGGTCAGCCAGAGGTTCGAGACGTTGGCGGGGGCGGTGAAGGCACTCTGCCACGAACCGTCCGGCGCCGTCGTCACGGACGCGCCAGCGAGAAGGACGGGCTGACCGGTTCCCGCGATGGCGTAGGCGTCGATCGCGGCCGATGGAAAGCCGGCGGCGACGACGGGCCCGCCGGGCGCGTCGAGGACGATGTCCAGCGTGCCAGCGCGGGCTGTCATCGCGCGGCGGTACCGGACGGTGATCGAATCGATCGCATAGCGGACGCGCAGGGCGCCGTTGGTGCGCGCGATCGCGACTTGCAAGGCGTTGGAGTCGGCGAGCAGCGCGGCCGGGGCGCTGCACGTGAAGACGGCGGGGTCGGCGCCGCCCGCGACCGGGGTGGCCAGCACTGTGCCGTCCAGAGACAGCGTGAAACGGGCGTGGGGCTCGGGATAGGTCGAGTTGGAGAGGAATGGACGGCACCAGAGCCGCAGCGTGGCGGGGTCTGCGCCTGGGACGGCGTCGGGTGTCGCGAAGGGCAGCAGCGCGGACTGCTTGTTGGTCTGTGTCAGGGTGTCCACCCAGTCCCAATACCAGCAGTCGAGGGGGCGCTCCGCGGGGAGCGTCTCCCACGGTTCTCGATCCGGCTCGATCCGCAGCTCCTGCCAGAAGGCGCCCCGCGAGGGAGCGCCGGAAATCGGCGCGACGGGCGCTTCGGCCATGGCGAGACCGGGACCCGGAGCGATCCAATACACATTGCGGTCGGTGTAGAGGTCGCGGTAGGCGCGGCCGATGAACGCGATGCCATCGCCGCCGTCGACTGGGTGCCAGGCGACCGGCTGGCCCTGGCATGTCACGGCGAGGTTCGTGGCGGCTATCCAGGCGCGAACCAGCGCCTCGTCGCCCGATGCGAGCGGCGCCGCGAGCTGGGCCGCCGTCACGACGTACCGCGCCGTCTCGGCGACGACGAGGCGTACGCGCTCCGCCGGCACCGAGGCAGTCGCCGTCTTCAAGGGGAATGATGCGGGCCTCGGCGCCTTCGCCGGGATCGCGGGCGTCGTCGTCGGAACGACCAATCCTTGTCCCGGCTTGTCCTGCAGACCTTCGGCCCATACTCGGATTTCCAGGGAGTCCACCCAAGAATCGACCGGAAGCCGGGCCGTGTAGCGTGCGCCGTCAGGCTCGCGTCCAAGCGTCGTCTCGGCGCCGATCGCCTTCCAGACGCGCGTGGAATCGCCGCCGGCCGGACGTGCCTCGACGACCCACAGCGGATCGGACTCGATTCCGCCATCGACGAGCCAGTCGAGGCGGACGCCGTCGGCGGATTCGCGCACCGCCGAGATGCCTACGACCGATGCGGAAACCCCTGGATCGGGCACGGCAAAACAGGGAGCGGCGAGGAGCAAGGCGCAAAAACCCATCACCCCCCGCCGCCATCCTGCGGCACGGAATGTCCTGCAGAAACCCAAAATGATGGGACCCTCCTGTTGCCTATTCGTCCTTGATCACGATCTGGAAGAACCCGCTGTCGGCACCGGGAAGCGTGAAACGGCTTTCCGGGCCTTCGGCCACGATGCCGGTCTTGACGGGCAGCCAGGCGCCGCCCGGTGTCTGCGCGTGTTCGACGGCGTACACTTTCCCGGCCACGCTCGCCCAGCAGATTTCGATTCCGTCGGAGACGGGACGGATGCCGGTGATCTTCAAGACAGAGTTCGCGTTGAGCGGATCGGTTCCCGCGAGGAACTCCTCGAAGTTGGAAAGGCCGTCGCCATCGGGGTCGTCGTCGATGCCGTTCGCCGCGCCGTTCCAGGCGATGCTTTCCGCCCACGAATCGTAGTCCGCCGCCGCTCCGTCGACCGTCACGGTATAGGGCCCGTAGACGTTTTCGGCGCCGCTGCCTTCGATCTCGACGATGCGCCAGGTGTACGTGCCGCCTGGTGCCGCGCCGGGATTGGCCAGCATGTAGGACGTCGGTTGACCCGGCATCTTCGACCATACCGGCTCGTCGGGGTTCAGGCGCGTCCACTCGCCGTTGACGAGGCGGTCGATCCAGTAGCCCATCGTGTCGTACTCGGCAGCGGATTCCCAGGCGACGAAGACGTTCCCATCTTCGGCATACGCGCGGAACGACGTGATCACCGAGAGCGTCGGGGCGTAGTAGAGGCCGGCGTCGAGGCTGGACAGATAATCGCCCGAGTTGACCGCAAAGAGAGCTGAGTATGGATGATTCGTCCCGAAGTCGCTGTCCGTCTCCGCCGTGCTGCCGCCTGCCTGCTTTGGCGAAAAAGCGTAGCCGTTCGGAGCGTCCACGCGCAGGACGTAGTTGCCCGGCGCGGCTTGAAGGGTGAAGTTGCCATTCGCGTCCGTCGTCGTGCTGGCGACGAGATTCGTCGTCGCACCCGCGACGCTGTAGAGCTTGACCGCGACGTTCGTCATCCCCGACTCGCCGACGTCCTGGACGCCGTCGTGGTCGGTGTCGTTCCAGACACGATCGCCCAGCACGGCATTGCTTCCGCTGTATTTCTGGACCCAGCCGCTGGTCACCAGTGTCGTCGGTCCGGCGCCGCCCCCCACGTCCGCGGTAAGGTTGTTGTGGTCCGTCGCGTCTGAAATCGACGCGAAGGCGACGCGCCAGACTTGATTGCTGGTCAGGCCGGTGTAGGCTTTCAGATAGGACCACTTGACGGCGTAGTCGATGAACGTCGTGTTGCCGAAGGCGGTGGTGGACTGCTGGTCGATGACGCGCAGATAGCCGTCCGTGGTGCGACTCGAGCCGTTGATGTCGTTGACCAACTTCTTTCCGGCATCGTAGTCGATATCGTCCATGTTGATGCCGTTCCAGTAGGTGGCGGATGTGGACCGCACCATCATCTCCAGACCGTGCTTGGTGTTGTCGTTGGACTTGCTGTCCCACGCGAAGCCGTAGTCCGGATAGCCGTCGCTGCCGGCCTGAAGCGTCTTCGTCGTGGTGTTGTAGTCCTGCCCGACGAGGTCGATCAGGACGAAGTGCGAGTCGTGGAAAACCGAAAGGTCGGACACCGTGTCGATGTCCACGCGCTGGCGGAAGAACACATACTCGCTATTGGAGGCGTAGTACGCGCCGGTATTCGTCGAATCGCCGACGAAGTCGAGTTGCGAGTTGGCCAGGCCGTCGTCGGGATCGTTCAGGGAGGGGATGGCCACCCAGTTCGTGGGCCAGTTGGCGTAGGTGCCGATGATGTCGTTGGTTGCGGCGGACGCCGGGGTCGCACCGCCGCCGACGGCGAGTCCAAGCGCCATCGTCATCATCCCTCTGCGGATGGCGGTCATACGATTGCGAGACGAGCATGTTGTGTTCATGTTGACAATGCCTCTATACAAACACCCCCCCGACCTCGAGCACGCTGGCTCGGGAGAAGCAGGGGTGTTCTATGATGACCGAAAATGGCCGAAATCCATGTAAATGTTTGACGGAATGGAAGAGTACCGCCGTCTGCGAGCGCCTGTCAAGGCAATTTGACACCATCGATTGCGGGGTCAGCGGACGATGAAGCAGCAAGTGGCGGCTTCGGGGACGATCATGAAGGAGCTGGTGAGGCGGGCGTCGATGGCGCGCTCCGCCCCGAGCGCGTCGAAGATGACGCGCTTGAGCGCGTGATCGGGGCAGGCCGGATAGCCCGGCGCGGGGCGCTCGCCAAGGTCTTCGCCACCCCAGTGCGCTTCGACGGTCTTGCGATGCAGCCACTCCGCGCCGGCCTCCGCTAGGCAGTTGGCCAGCACCGCCGCGATGATCGCCTGATAGCCGCCGCGCGACTGTCCGAGCGCTTCGACGACCGCGTCCAGTCCCGATCCGGCGCAGACTGCCTGCATGCCGATCCATCCCGGCGCCCCGCCGCGGCGGGGCAGGCGGTCGGCGAAACACTCGCCTGTCCCGGACGCCCGCAGATCGCGTGCGACCGTCATCGCCACGTCGGCGCCGTCGATCGTCGCATGAATCGTCTCGTCCTCCGCCCAGGCGGGGAAGATGCCGGTGACGCCGTGGACGGGCAGCGTTGCGCCGCCCGCGAGCGGGAGTCCCGCGAGGAACGCCTGCGCGTCGCGCAGCAGCGCCAGCGCCTCCGCCGAGCGCTGTTCGGCGGTCGTCTTGAAGCCGAAGCCCCGCAGCAGCATGGACCACGGGATGAACGGCGCAAGCTCGGCGTGCGGGATGTCGCGGTAGAGATGCACGGCGGGGTCGCGCGGCGCGATGGCGCAGGACGAGGGCAGGCCGTTCGCAACGGCGCGCGCCCGCGCCGCCTCGGGCGCGATGCGCGGCTCGCGCGCGACGGCGTGAAGGCGCCGCAGCTCGTCCTGGCGCTCCGCGTGCGCGGCCGCCGCCACGCGCCGCCCGGGACCGGGGAGCAGCGAGGTGCAGAGACCGGGCATCGACGAGGCGTCGCCGCCGCAGGCGACGATGCCGGAATACGCGGGCGCGATCTTGACCGCGGTGTGCAGTTCCGAAACGGCCGCGCCGCCGACGACGAGCGGGATGTCGAGCCCCGCCGCCTCGAACGCCTGCGCCACGCGCACCATCTCGTCCAGCGACGGCGTGATGAGGCCGGAGAGGCCGACGACGTCCACGTCGTGTTCGCGGGCGTGCTCGAGAATGCGCTCGCACTCGACCATGACGCCGAGGTCGGCGACGTCCCAGCCGTTGCAGCGCATCACGGTGGCGACGATGTTCTTGCCGATGTCGTGGACGTCGCCCTTGACGGTCGCCACGAGCATTTTCGGCTTGCGCGCCGCCGTGGCGCCGGCGTCCACCGCTCGCGCGGCGATGAGCGGCTCGAGCAGCGCCGAGGCCTGCTTCATGACCTGCGCGCTCTTGAGCACCTGCGGGAGGAAGAGGCGTCCAGCGCCGAACGCCTCGCCGACGGTCGCAAGACCGGCCATCAGCGGGCCTTCGAGCAGCGCGAGCGCCGCGTCGGCGTCCGCGCGTCCTTGGCGGCGCAGCTCGTCGAGGGATTCGGCGACGGCGGCCTCGAGTCCGGCCGCGCTACCGGTGGCGACGGCGGCTTCGAGACGCGCCTGCGGGGGCGGGGTCTCGACACTGCCACGCGGCGCGGGGGCCGGCGCGGCGGCCGTCGCCATCGTGGCGACGGCGAGTTCGGCTAGGCGCGCGGCGGCGGCGGGGTCGCGGCAGAGGACGGCGTCCTCGACGATCTTGCGGCTGTCCGCGGGAATGGCGTCGTAGGCGATCATCGCGGCGGGGTTGACGATGGCCAGGTCGAGGCCGGCTGCGACGGCGTGGTGGAGAAAGACCGAATGGATCCAGCCGCGCAGCGTGTCGTTGCCGCGGAAGGCGAACGAGACGTTGCTGATGCCGCCGCTGGTGAGCGCCCCGGGGAGGTTCGCCTTGATCCAGCGCACGGCGCCGATGAAGTCCGCGGCGAGGCGATCGTGGCCGGGGATGCCCGTGGCGATGGCGAAGACGTTGGCGTCGATGACGATGCGTTCGGGCGGAATGCCGGCGGCGACGAGGAGTCGGTAGCTGCGTTCGGCGATCTCGCGGCGGCGATCCGGCGTGTCGGCCTGGCCCTTTTCGTCGAAGCACATCACGAGCGGGCAGGCGCCGAGGCGGTGGACTTCGCGGGCGCGGCGAAGGAACTCGGACTCGCCGTCCTTGAGGCTGATGGAGTTGACGATGCCGCGGCCTTGCAGGCATTCAAGACCGGCGACGAGCGTCTCCCAGTTCGAGGAGTCGACCATCACGGGGACGTCGGCAAGACCGGGTTCGGCGGCGCAGCGATCGAGGAAGCGGCGGATGGCGGCGGGGGCGTCGAGCATGGGGTCGTCCATGTTGACGTCGATGACGGCGGCCCCGGCGGCGACTTGGGCGCGGGCGATTTCGACGGCCTGCGCGTCGTTCTCTTCCTTCACGAGGCGGAGGAAGCGTCGGGACCCCGCCACGTTGGTGCGTTCGCCGACGTTGACGAGCGGATGGGGGCCGGGCGGAACGTCGAGGCGTTCGAGACCCGAGAACGCGGCTCCGGCGGGCGGGCGCGGGGCGCGGGGCGGCGTCGCGGCGGCGCGGACGGCTTCGGCGATGGCGCGGATGTGGTCGGGCGTGGTGCCGCAGCAGCCGCCGACGATGGCGAGGACGCCGTCGCGCAGGAGGGGTTCGAGTTCCCGGCGCATGAGATCCGGGGTCTGCGCGTAGCCGCCGAAGGCGTCGGGAAGGCCGGCGTTGGGGTGGGCGGAGACGGCGCAGGGGGCGACGGCCCGGAGCCGGCGGAGGGCGGGTGCGAGCTGGGCGGCGCCGAAGCCGCAGTTGAGGCCGATGGCGAGGAGGCCCGGCGCGTGGGCGACGGCGGCGCAGAAGGCTTCGACGGTCTGGCCCGTGAGCAGCCGGTCCGCGCTGGCGAGGGAGGCGGAGACGATGACGGGGGACGTGGCGCCGCGCACTTCGAATTCGAGCGCGGCCGCGTAGAGCGCGGCCTTGGCGTTGAGCGCGTCGAAGACCGTTTCGACGAGCAGCGCGTCGGCGCCGCCGTCGAGGAGTCCGCGAATCTGCGTGCGGTAGGTCTCGGCGAGTTCACGGAAACGGACGTTGCGGTGGGCGGGGTCGTCGGCGGAGGGGGAGAGTGAGGCGGACTTGCCGGTGGGGCCGATGCTGCCGCAGACGAAGCGCGGGCGTTCCGGCGTGGAGCAGGCGTCGGCCTCGCGTCGGGCGATCGTGGCGCCGGCTCGGTTGATGGCATAGACGAGGGCGTCTGCGCCGTATTCCCGCTGGGAGACGGCGTTCGCGTTGAACGTGTTGGTGGAGACGAGGTCGGCGCCCGCTTCGAGGTACTGGCGGTGGATGGCGGCGATGGCGTCGGGGCGCGAGAGGCAGAGGACGTCGTTGTTGCCCTTCTGGGGCGGGGCGTCGGGGATGCCGGGGCCGTGGAAGTCGGACTCCTGCAGCCCGAGGCGCTGGAGCATGGTGCCCATGGCGCCGTCGAGCACGAGGACGCGGGAGGCGGCGAGGGTGTGGAGCGGGTGTGAAGGCATGGGGGCAGGGAGGGGGGGGGAGGTGCCAGGTGTTAGGTACTAGGGGCTAGCGGCTAGGGGTTAGGAAAAACTTTGTCGTAAACTTTGCCGCGAGAGCTTTGTCGAAGGGCTTTGTCGATTCCTAATCGTAATCCTAATCGTAATCTTAATCGAGCAAGTGTGGGAGCAAGTGTAGCCGAGAAAGTGTGGGGGACTAATCCAATGTCTGAGCAACGCCCCGCATTGTACACGCACCGGAGGCGAGGCGCAAGGGCGGGGTGTATGTGGCCCAGCAATTCGGGTGCGCGTCAACATAGTTGCCGCGCAGAGGAGTCAGGAGTCAGAATTGCTTGTGTGTGGCAATCGGCCAGAAGACCGGATCCGGTTACTCGACAACCGCACGGTAGAATTCGCTCGGACGATCAGACGGAGGCAGGTCGAAGCGGAATCGTCCTCCACCCAGATCGACCGGCGGAATGTCAACCGCTTCGGGTTGTTCAAAGCCGACGTCATCCGAACGTTGAAGTTCGAGGGCAGGCCAGGGGCCGTCGTTGCCGACGACGATTTCTATCCCGCCCAGAGGCGTCGGCCGGAATGTCTCGATGCGCAGCAGGTCGCCGGGAGGGGGTAGCATCGCGGCCAAGCTGGTGCCTTTCAGTCCTTGGTCGT
>CAYVJM010000006.1:0-8001 GCA_964451695.1 uncultured Lentisphaerales bacterium
CCCATCGAGCAAGACGGCACTCGTGCCTGGTCCTTGCCCAGCGAAGGAGTATAGCCGGGCTCAGGACATTCCCCTACAAACCGAGGCATTGCACCGGAAACGCGGCTTCGCTCCGCTCGATGAGGGAACTCACGCGCTCGCGCCAGAACATGGCGTCGCGCGCGTCGCGCCCGGCCCGGCCGCGCCACCGTTCGGGGTCGCGCAGGTGCACGACGAGGTCGGCGTCGTCCAGTACGCCAATGCCGCCTCCTTCGCGCTGACCGGCGAACTTCCGGACGAGGTCGTCGGCACGACGATGCCGCTCTTCGCCCTGCCGCCTGCCGACGAAGAGGCCTATCACAAGATGTGGCGGGCCTTGCTGCGCGGTCGCGTGTGGGAGGCCCAGATGCAGGGCGCGCGCAAGGACGGGACGGCCTTCTCCGAGCAGGTCTCCGTGGCGCCGGTCCGCGACGCATCGGGCAAGACGATCAGCTTTCTCGTCATTCGCCGGGACGTCACGAGGGACCAGCTCGACGCGAAGGAGCGCGACAGGCTCCGCGAGCAGCTTGCGCAAGTCTCCAAGATGGAGTCCGTGGGCCAGTTGGCCGGCGGTGTCGCGCATGACTTCAACAACATGCTCCAGGCGATCCTGGGCTACAGTGAAATGGCGATGATTCAACTGGGCGAGGGCCATCCCGTCCACGCCGACATCCTGGCGGTCCGAAACGCCGCGCGTCGGGCGGCGGAGCTGACCCAGAAGCTGCTCGTCTTCGCTCGCAAGTCCAAGTTCGAAATCGTGCCGGTCAACGTCCCGGCGGCGCTGAAGAACCTGACGGGGCTCCTCAAGCGAATCATCGGCGAGGACGTCGCGTTCGAGCTGAATCTGCCGGAGTCGTCCTTCTGGATCAAGGCCGATGCGAATCAGCTCGACCAGGCCATCACCAACCTCTGCATCAACGCGCGCGACGCCATCGGCAGCCGACCCGGCGGCTCGATCATTCTGCGATCCTTCCTCTGGGTCACGGAAGCCTCCCTCGTCACGGCCACTGGCACGCTGCCGCGGGGCCGCTACGCGGTCATCGCCGTCTCGGACAACGGCAGCGGCATCCCCCCGGCAGTGCTTTCGCGGATGTTCGAACCCTTCTTCACGACGAAGCCCAAGGGGAAGGGCACGGGGCTCGGCCTCTCCACGGTCTACGGAGCGATGAAGGCCTGCGGGGGCGGCGTCCTGGTCAGCAGCGTCGAGGGAGTCGGGACGACGTTCGAACTCTACTTCCCGCAGATCGACCCCGAGGAGGCGAAGGACGCCCTTGGGGATGCTGCCGCCATTCGCCCGTTGAGGGTCGCGGCCGGCCACGGCGAGACCGTGCTTCTCGTGGACGACGAGGAGGCCGTGATGCTGACGACCCGCCGAATGCTCGAATCCATCGGGTACGCCGTGATCGCCACCACGTCCCCCCTCCAGGCCATTGAGATCGTCCGCGAGCGCGGCGGGGATATCCAGCTCCTCGTCACCGATGTCATCATGCCCGAGATGAACGGGACCGAGCTGGTCCGCAACATTCGGACGATCCTGCCGAAATTGCGCTGCCTCTACATCTCCGGATACACGGGCAACATCCTCGCCGACCAGGGCATCTCCGAGGACGGGGGCGACTGCATCCACAAGCCGTTCACCCGCGCCACCCTCGCCCAACGCATCCGCGACTGCCTCGACGCCTCCGCCAAGGAGCCCGGCTAGTTCTCGCCCCCGAGCGCGCCCAGGGCGATGTCGGTCCGGCCAAGCGGTGCGCTGACCTGGAAACCGGCAATCGGCCCGGACTCGACGCGGGCGCGGATTTCGCGCGCGATGGCCACGCCGGTGGCGATGGCGTCCTCCTTGGCCTTGCAGGCGCGCAGCCGTTCAATGAGCGCGTCCGGAACGTGGACGCCGGGGACGAACTGGTTCATGAATTCCGCGTTCTTGGCCGAAAGCAGCGGGTAGAGGCCGATAATGACGGGGATCGCGCGCGGGAGCTTCGCCAGCCGGTCGAGAAAGCGCAGCAGCGCCTCGGCGTCGAAGACGGGCTGGGTGATCGCGTATTCCGCGCCGGCGTCGATCTTCGCCTCATAGCGGACGATTTCGCGATCGAGGTCGACGGCGACGGGATTGAGGCCGACGCCGATGGCAAAGGGAATCCGCCCGTCGAGGGGCTGGGCGGCGGCGTCGAGACCGCGGTTCAAGTTGGCGCAGAGCCGCACGAGGCCGATGGCGTCGACGTCGAAGACGCCTGCGGCGTCCGGGTAGTTGCCGAGCTTCGGCGGGTCGCCGGTGATGAAGAGCCAGGTCTTCAGACCGAGCGCCACGCCGCCGAGGATGTCGGACTGGAGCCCGATCAAGTTGCGGTCGCGGCAGCAGCAGTGCGGGACGGGCTCGATGGCGAGGCCGGCGGCGCGCATGGCGAAGGCGGTGGCGACGACGCTCATCCGGGCGCTGGCGCGCGGGCCATCGGGGAGGTTCACGGCGTCGATGCCGGCGGCCTCGCAGGCGCGGCATTTCGCAAGGAACCCATCGAGACCCTGAGCCGAACGCGGCGGCAGGATCTCGACGGAGGTCACCCGGCGCCCGGCGGCGAGCTTGGCGGCGAAGGGCGACTTCGTCGCGAACGGCGCCGCCTCGGCGCCCGACCCGGCCGGCGCCGCGTCGGCGGCGAGGACTTCGACGCGGTGATGCGCGCCGGAGATCGCGTGGACGGCCTGGGCGGCCATGCGGATGTGCGCGGGCGTCGTGCCGCAGCAGCCGCCGACGCCGTTGGCGCCGAGTTCGATGAACTTCTTGGCGTACTCGGTGAAGTACTCCGGGCTCGTCAGGTAGAGCGAGCGTCCGCCGACCTCGTGCGGGCCGCCGGCGTTGGGCATCACGAGCAGGGGCTTGCGGACTGCGGCCCGGGCGCGCCGCAGGGGCTCGAGCATCTCGGCGGGGCCATAGAGGCAGTTGAGGCCCACGACGTCGACGTCCGGCGAGGCGGCGAGGCGAGCGAGCACGGTTTCGAGGGGCTCGGTCTCGAACGCGGCGGGGGAGACGGAGGCGACGACGGGGAGGCCGTGGCGGCGCGCGGCGCGGGCGGCGAGCAGGAGCTCTTCCGCGTCGTGGAACGTCTCGAGCACGAAGAGGTCGGCGCCGACTTCGGCGAGCAGGCCGGTCTGCTCGTCGAACGCGGCCTCGACGGCGGCGCGGTCGAGACTGCCGAAGCCGGCGGCCCGGGTCGAGCAGGGACCGCAGGAGGCGGCGACAAGCGCGGTGGAGCCGGCCTCGCGCCGGGCGAGGGAAACGGCGGCGGCGTTGATCTCGGCGGTTTTCTCCGCGAGGCCGAACTCGGCGAGTCGGATGCGATTGGCGCCGAAGCTGTTCGTCTCGATCACGTCCGCGCCCGCGGCGACGTAGTCCCGGTGGATGCTGGCGACGAGGGACGGCCGCGAAAGGCACAGTTCGTCGTAGGAGACGTTGAGGAAGACGCCCTTTTCGTAGATCAGGGTGCCCATGGCCCCGTCGAAGACCAGGGGGGTGGAGACGATGCGCTGGAGGAATTCTCGGCTCATGAATCAATTGTTCCGGGCGGTCAGCGTCGCGCTGATGACGAGGCAGGCGGCGACGGGAATCCAAACGAGGTAGTGGGCCTTGATGGCGGGATTGCGGGCGAAGGACTCCGCCGCCACGCTGAAGAGGTAGAACGCGCCGGCCACGGCGAGGCTGATGCCGATTCCGGCCGAGGATTCGCGGCGGTGCCGCTGAATGCCCAGGGGGACGCCAACGGCGACGAAGCAGAAGCAGGCGAAGGCGAGGCTGATTCGGGAATGCACCTCCTCGCGGGAACGCGAAATGGCCTTCTTCCCCTCCTCGGTCGCGGGCGGGTTGGCGCGGGCGACGATGAGATCCTTGAGC
Source organism: uncultured Lentisphaerales bacterium (assembly GCA_964451695.1). GTDB lineage: Bacteria > Verrucomicrobiota > Kiritimatiellia > RFP12 > UBA3636 > JAAZAI01. The sequence goes on from CAYVJM010000006.1 coordinate 3,902, forward strand.
AGGGCCCAGGTGTGCTTGTCCTTGATGCGCCGCGTGCGCGCGACGGGCGATTTCTGGCCGGTGCGGGCGCTGAAGTCGCCGATGACGTAGCGGACGCTCTCCGCGCGGCCGATGCCGGGGTTGTCCTCCTGGATCGGATCGATGGAGACGTCCTTCATCTCCAGCACGACGACGTCGTCGGACGACGTGATGAGGGCTTCGCGGGCGCGGATCTCCTGCGTCGAGCCGGACTTGGTGGTTTCGACGATGCGCATGTCCTTGAGCAGGCTGCCTTCGCGGGCGCCGACGTAGACGGAACGTCCGGCGATCTCCACGTACTTGCCCTCCTCGACGAGAGCGGTCACGTCGGTGGCCCCGAGCTTGCGGCGCATCGAGGAGCGCGCGTAGGCGCTTTCCGGAGCGACGCTGTTGTTGAGGTGGAGGCAGAAGACGGAGAGCAGCAGCGAGATGAGCACCGGGGTGTGCATCGCGCGCGCAAGGCTGATGCCGCAGGCGCGCATCGCGCTGATCTCCTGGTCCGAGGAGAGACGCCCGAAGACGAGGAGCGTGGCGACGAGGCAGGCGATGGGGATCGAATACGAAAGCGTGCCGGGAATGCCGCCCCAGAGGAAGTCCAAGACGATGCCCATCGACATGCCTCGGGCGAGGTACTGGGTGACCTTGAACAACAACCCGACCGACATCACGAAGCTGAGCACGAGCAGCGCCATGAAGAAGGTCGTGAGAAAGCTGGCGGCGATGTAGCGATGGAGGATGCGCATCGGGCGGAATGCGGCGGGGATCAAAAGAAAAGGGGGCGATTGGTGTCAACCGCCCCCTCGGAATCGTGTCGTCAGTCGGCTATTTGGACGGATTGACGTAATTGGCCTTGGACGCCGCGGCGCCGTCGATGTAGACCTCGACGCGACGGTTTTCGAGGGTGCCGTTCACGAGGTCGTTCTGCACCTTCGGGTGATCGAAGCCGTAGCCGATGGCCTGCATGCGGTCTGCGGCGATGCCCTTGTTAACCAAGTACTGGCGGACGGCCTGGGCGCGGTTGCCGGAGAGCTCGATGTTGTGCTTGCGGCTCGACTTGAGACGCTTGTCAGCGTGGCCTTCGATGATCGCGGTGGACTTGGGGTTGGCGAGCATGACGGCGGCGACGCGTTCGAGCTGCGGGAAGAACTCGGGCTTGATGACGCTCTTGTCGGTGTCGAACGTGATCTTCAGTTCGAAGAAGAGGACGTCGTCCGGACCATAGAGGGGATCGGTGTGGTCGTAGAGGACCTCGTGACCGTCGCGGACGCCGCCGTCGTCGGTGTCGGCGTCGAGCGGGTTCGTCTTGTACTTGATGACCTCGGCGCCGTCGGAGAGGAGGTCGAAGTCGGAGTCCGGGTTGAGGGGGTCGGTCTTGTATTTGAGGACTTCGTCGCCGTCGGTGAGACCGTCGTCGTCGGTGTCGGGGTCGAGGGGGTCGGTCTTGTGCTTGAACACCTCGTCGCCGTCCTTGAGCCCGTCGCCGTCGGTGTCTGGGTTGAGGGGATCGGTCTTGTACGTGTGGACTTCTTCGCCGTCCTTGAGCCCGTCGGCGTCGGTGTCCGGGTTGAGGGGATCGGTCTTGTACTTGTGGACCTCCTCGCCGTCCTTGAGCCCGTCGCCGTCGGTGTCCGGGTTGTTGGGATCGGTCTTGTAGACGTGGATCTCCTCGTCGTCGGTGAGGCCGTCGCCGTCGGTGTCGATGGCGACTTCGATCTCGGGATCGTCGGCGATGCGGTCGGCGGAGAAGCGGTAGACGAAGCCGACGTCCATCGTGTGGTTGAATTCGGTGTTGTAGCCGGCGATGTTGACGCGGGTGTCGGCGCGCAGGCTCCAGGCGTCGCTGAGGTGGTACATGATGCCGCCGCCGCCGCGGATGTTGGCGGAGACCTGCCCGCTGCCGGTGACGTCTTCGCCGTAGGCCGCGAAGCCGGCGCCGAAGGTCAGGTAGGGGTCGATGCGGTCGAAACGCGAGAAGTGGAAGAGTCCGTCGAAGTAGAGCTGGCTCATCCACGTGTCGCCGAATTCGGATTCGCCACCGTGGCGGGAGGCGTACGAAAAGGGCTTTTCGTGTTCGCGCCAGACGCCGTCCGCGTCGCCGTAGTACGTGCCGCCGAGGTTCTCGTCGAGCTTGGGCGCGATGAGGAAGCTGCCTTCGAATGTCCACCACTCGCTGTAGTCGTAGCCGAGGCGGATGGTGAAGTACATGCCGTCCTCGAGGGGTTCGTCGCCTTCGGCGTTGTACCAGCCGAACCCGGGGCTGATGTACCAGCGGCCGAAGTCGGGGTTCTCGATTTTGGCCTCCTGCGAGAAGGAAGTCAGGGTTGCCGCCGCGAGCAATGCGGTGGCGGAAATGCGGAAGACATCGCTAGTTTTCATGAAACGCCCTCTATTGTCTGCGTGGCGCGTGGAACGGCCCCGCGAAGAAAGGTTTGAACGGAAGAGAGGATACCATGCTGCCGGGCTGGATTCAACAAGAAAAGGGCAGCCCTTGCCGATTTCCGGTAGCTCTGATATCCTAGCCCCCAACACGAGGAGAGACCGCTATGCCCCAGTCTGAAAACGCCCCCTTTTCACCGGAGTCCTATGAACGCCTCCGCGGAATCCTCGGTGATTCCGTCTGCCGATTCCTCGGTTTCTTCGTCGTTCCCGAAGACTTCCTCCTCTCCGTCGTCATCCCTGTCTACAACGAGGAGAAGACCCTCGCCGACCTTGTCCAAGCCGTCGCCGAGGTTCCGCTCCGCAAGCAGATGATCCTCGTGGACGACTGCAGTCGCGACGGTTCCTGGGCGATCATGCAGCGGCTCGCCGAGACGTACCGCGACGACCCCCGCAACACGGTCTCCCTTCACCGCCACGACGTCAACCGCGGCAAGGGCGCCGCGCTGCGCACCGGCTTCCACGGCGCCACGGGGAATGTCGTCGTCGTCCAGGACGCCGACCTCGAGTACGACCCTGCCGAGTACCCGCGCCTCGTCAAGCCCATCCTCGAAGGCAGGGCGGACGTTGTCTACGGCAGCCGCTTCCTCGGCGACAGCGCGCACCGCGTGCTCTACTTCTGGCACTCCGTCGGCAACAAGTTCCTCACCACGCTCTCCAACGCCTTCACCAACCTCAACCTCACCGACATGGAGACGTGCTACAAGCTCTTCCGCCGCGAATGCCTCCAGGAGATTCTGCCCGAATTGAAGCAGGATCGCTTCGGCTTCGAGCCCGAAGTGACCGCCTGCGTCGCCCGCAAGGGCTTCCGCATCTACGAAATGGGCATCGGCTACGCCGGACGCACCTACCGGGAAGGCAAGAAGATCGGCTGGAAGGACGGCATCCAGGCGATCTGGTGCATCCTCAAGTACGGCCTGGCCCGCGCTCCGCGCCGTTCGGGGCCGGTGTAGCGGACCGCCGCGCGGCGAATTGGCGCCGCATGCAGCCCAGCAGCGTTCGCGCGCTCGGGGACAGTTGGCCGTAGTGGACCTGGCGGCCCGCGCGGCGCGCGGCCACGACGCCCGCCAGCCGCATCTTGTTGAGATGCTGGGACACTGCGGCCTGCGCGCCGCCTACGCCCTCCGCAATGGCGCCCACGGGGCTCGCGCCATGGCGGTCGAGGTAGTCCAGGATCTGGAGGCGAAGCGGGTGGCCGATGATCTTCACCGTGTCCGCCACGCGCTCCAGGAATTCCGCGGGAAGCGGGGGTGTGGCTTTCATTGCGGCGCCCTCAGAAGAACAGCGTGTTGTTGCTGTGTTTCGCGAGCTCGACGAAGCTCGCGACGCCCGCCACCTCGTCCACCTCGATCAGCTCCTCGCGCGTGACGCCCATGACGCCCATCGCCATGTCGCAGGCGATGAACTTCACGCCCAGCTCGCGCGCCTGCTTCAGCAGCTCGGGCAGCGAAGGGACGTTCTGGGAGGCCATGACGTGCTTCATCATCGCCGTGCCCACGCCGGCCATGTGCATTTTCGAAAGCGAGAGCTTCGCCGCGCCCTTTGGCAGCATCATGCCGAACATCCGCGAGAGCAGGTTCTTCTTCACGGCGGGCGCCGGGTCCTTGCGCAGCGCGCTCAGCCCCCAGAAGGTGAAGAAAATCCCC
>CAYVJM010000006.1:8011-23937 GCA_964451695.1 uncultured Lentisphaerales bacterium
TCCCCACCTTCGCGCCCGAAGCCGCCATGCCGCAGGCGATGATCATCGCCGCGAGCGCCTTGTCCAGATCGTTGCTGAACAGCACGATCGCCGCCGAATGGCCGCCACCGGCCTGCACTGCATTCGCCTCCATCTTCACCGCTCCTTTTCTGACCACCGCTTCCAGATGGTCCCGCTTCTTGTCCACGCCCGCGATTTCGTGACCCGACGCCGACGCCCAGCTCCGGAGGTCCGGCTCGAACCCCGTCGGCGCCAGCACCTTCACCGTCTCGCCCGCGTCGAGGGAATCGAACTTCTGCTTGAGCCGCACGACCGGCCCCGGGCAGGCCAGCGCGCGCACGTCGAGGACCTCCCCTGAGAACGCCGCGAGATTGCATCTCCCGGCAGCGCATTCCGCCCGCTTGGCGGCAGGTGCGAAGGGGGCTGGGTTGACGTATTTCCAGGTCAGATAGCCGCCCGAGAGGTTCGCGGCGGCGAAGCCGTTCTGGCGCAGGATCCGCTCCGCCAGATAGCCGCGCAGGCCGACCTGGCAGACCGTCACGACGGGCTTCGCCTTGTCCAGTTCGCCGAGACGTGCGCGGAGCTGGCCGAGCGGAATCGTCACCGAGCCCGGAATCGTTCCGTTCCCGGTCTCCGCCGGCTCGCGCACGTCGAGGAGCACGGCGCCTTCGGGAATGGCGTCGGCGTGGACGAGGTGCGTGTCTCCCGCGAGCGCGCTTCCGGCGATCATGCCGGCGAAGTTGACGGGATCCTTCGCGGAGCTGAAGGGCGGCGCGTAGGCGAGCTCCAGCTCCGCCAGAGCCGGCGCCTTGAGACCGGCGCGCATCGCGGTCGCGATCACGTCGATGCGCTTGTCCACGCCCTTGCCGCCGACGATCTGCGCGCCGAGGATTCGCCCGTCGTCCTTGGCGAAGAGCAGCTTGAGGTGGATCTGCATGGCGCCCGGATAGTAGGAGGCGCTGGAGGCCGGATGCGTGTAGAGCTTCTCGTACGCCACGCCCATTTGCCGCAGACGGCGCTCGGTCCAGCCGACGCTCGCCGCCGTGAGCGCGCCAACCTTCAGAACGGCCGAGCCGTAGCTGCCGGCGTAGACGGAATCGCGTCCGACGAGGTTGTCGGCCAGGATGCGCGCCTGCTTGTTCGCGGGGCCCGCAAGCGGGATCGCCGTCTTGCCCCCGAAGATGGGGTCGACCACCTCGACGACGTCCCCGGCGGCGTAGATGTCGGGATCGGACGTGCGCAGATGCGCGTCCACGACCACGTGCCCGCGCGGGCCGACTTCGAGCCCCGCGGCCTTGGCGATTTCGGAGTTGGGCTTCACGCCCACGCTCATCACGACAAGATCGGCGGGGAGCTTTTCGCCGGAGTCCAGAACGGCGGCGAGCGCGTCGCCCGCGTGTTCGAAGGCGACCACCTTGCGACCGAGCCTCAGCGCGACGCCGGCCGCCGACAGTTCCTGCGCGAGCGGCGTGGCCATCTCGCGGTCGATCGTCGGCAGCACCTGGTCCATCAACTCAACGACCGCCACATCGAGCCCGCGCTCGGCGAGGTTCTCGGCGGTTTCGAGCCCGATGAAGCCCGCGCCGATCACGACGGCCCGCTTGGCGCCGTCCCGGACCTTGGCGAGAATCCCGTCCATGTCGGGGATCGTCCACAGGCGCGTCACGCGCGGATCGTCCGAACCCGGCAGATCCATCATCACCGGGGACGAGCCTGTCGCGACGACGAGCTTGTCATAGCCTTCCCGGTATTCCCCGGCGGGGCCGCGGACGACGACCTGCTTCGCGGCTCGGTCGATCGCGACGACCTCGCTGTTGACGCGGACGTCGACGCCGAACCAGGCCTTGAACTTCTCCGGGGGCATCACGACGAGCGACTGGCGGTTGGGAATCACGCCGCCGACGTGGTACGGGAGCCCGCAATTCGCGTAGGAGATGTAGGCCCCGCGCTCGAGCATGACGATTTCCGCCCGCTCGTCCAACCGCCTCAGCCGGGCCGCCGCGCCCGCCCCCGCCGCCACGCCTCCGATGATGATGGCTTTCATGCCTGATCTCCTTTCCTATGACTTGAAACGGGGCAGACTATATATCATGATATCATGATATGTCAATAGCCAATTCGCCGGGGCGGCGCCTCCGACTCATGTGGGTCGCTGCGTGGGTGGAGCGTAGGGAGCAGCGAGTGGTTTCCGCCGGGGCTCCGCCCAGGCCCCTGTAATCGCGAACCCTCCGCAAGATTACAATCCGTGGCGGAGTCCGGACCCAGACTCAGAATCCCATTTGTGCCCATTCGTGTTCATTCGTGGTTCAAATCGGCTCTCAGGTGCGGGCTTCGAAATCCTCCACTGGGAAGGCGTCCCACGGGAGGCGCGCGCTGCGGCCGGCGTTGATGACGGCGTCGACCGCCATGAGCAGGGGAAAGTCTTTCAGATCGAGCTGGCCTCGCGCCGCGAGCGCCTTGACCGCGCGAGCCACGCGCGTGGCGACGACGAGCGATTCGAGCGTGACGCCCTGAAGCTCGTCCATTGCGCGCTCGAGGGTCAATCCGCGCCCGAGGAGAATGCCGACGAGGCGGGTCCGGCCGCCGTAGACGGTCACGTAGAGGTCGCCGGCCCCAAGGAGCATCTTGTCGTCCCCGCCGCCGCAGATCCGGATGAGCTGCCGCATCTCCTTCAGCCCCTGCTGGAATGCGGCGGCCTGCGAGTTGAAGTGCGGTTCGCTGTCCTTGCCGCGCTCTTTCTGGTTGATGCCGATGGTCATTGCGATCGCGAGCGCATAGCCGTTCTTGAGCGCCACGGCGCTCTCGACGCCGCGCACGTCCGTCGAGAGGGAAATGTGGTAGTAGGGCGTCGACAGCGCGTCGCGGAGCATCCGCAGCACGTCGGGTTCGCGCCCGCAGAAGTAGACTTCCGTCTGGTCGTGCGCGACGAGTTCGTAGCTCGTGCATGGGCCGCCGATGGCGGAGATGCGGCGCTTGAGCCCCCGTTCCGCGAGCTTGCGCTCCCAGTGTTCCGGGTAGGTGACGAGCGAACCGTCCGGGGCGTCCACGAGGCCCTTGGTGACGGTGAGCACCGGCGTCGCCTCGGGCACGGCGGGCAGCACGTGCTCGTGGAACCACTCCACGCCGAAGGAGCTGACGCCGCCGATGACGACGTCCGCGCCTCGGAGCGCCTCGTCCAGATCCTCGATCGGATGGAACTTCACGCCCCAGGGGAAGTCGCGTTTGAATTTCGGATGCCGCCCGGTAGCGCGGCAGACGTCGATGATTTCCCGGTCGAGGTGCGTGCCGACGAGGCGGACTTCGTGGCCGTTCTCGCGCGCAGGGAACGCCAGGGCCGAGCCCATCATGCCCGCGCCGACGATGGTGACGACTTGCTTCGGCGTCTGCAAGGCGTCGAAGAGATAGACCGGGTGGTCGCTCGTCACGGCGGTGGCGCCCCAGGCGGCGGCCCGCTCGTAGTCCGCGACGTCCTCGACCATCCACAGCGTCATCTCCAACCCCGCCGCCGCGGCCTTGCGGGCCATCGCCTCGGAGGTGTCGCCGATTCTCGGCGCCACGCGGACGGCGCCGACGGAGGCGGCGAAGTCCAGGTCGTCCTGCACGAGCCCGAACATGATGAGGCCGAGGCGAACCCGGGCGTCGACGGCGCGCATCGCGCGAAGCGCGTCGCGTTGGAACGAGGTGAAGACGTAGCTCCCCTCCGGCATCGCGGCGGCGACGAGGTCCCGCACTTTCCGGCAATACGCCAGCAGGCGCGCCTCGCTCCCGAGCTTCTCGCATTTCAGCTCGAACTCGACCGAGATGTCGTCGCGGCCTCGGAAGAGGGCGAGGAGGTCGTCGAGAAATGGAATCGGATCGCCGGACGTCTTGAGTCGAAACCGGGAGATCTCCCCCCGCGTCATCTCCTCGACAATCCCGGAGCCGTTCGTCGTGGCGTCCAGCGTGCCATTGTGCATGACGACGATCTCGTCGTCTTTCGTGATCCGGAGGTCCGTCTCGAAGCCTCGCAGACCGTGCGCGAGGCTCAGCTCGAAGCCCGTCGCGGAGTTGTCGTCGTATTCTTGGCGACCGCCGCGGTGGCTGACGACGAGGGGCTGGCGGTTCGCCCGGTTGAAGGCGGGGTCGGTGTTTTGTCCGATCAGGAGTGTCCGTTGCATGGAGGGAAGAAGAGGTTGCAGGCTTCGACGGGAATTGGAGGCGAATTGTACCACGTCGGACGGCGCGGGTACATGGCCGATTGTCTGCGCAAGGGCGGCCCCGCAAGGGCGATGGCCGCTCACACGGTTTCTCTCTTTAGGTTTGGCAACCATTTGCGGCGCAGTGGCTTATTATAATCTTGCATCGAATGCAAGATTATAATCCGTGGCGGCGTCCGCCTCCCAGGCCAAGGCCCCATGTGTGCCCATTTGTGGACGGGCTTCGAGGCCGTGACCGGTAGCCGGGGTCGTGGATCCCGGACCGGCCTCGACGAGGCCGGCTACAGCCCTCTGTCTCTCGCGCCACATGCGCGAAAGCTCACGACACAGGATCTCCCCTGAACCCTTTGTTTCGTCCCAATTCGGCTCGACGCGGGGGGAGGCTTTGTCGGGAGCCTGCGGTCAGCGGCTAGCTCCGACCCCAGCGCGTGAGGATGGCGCGGGCGATGCGTTGGCCGATTTCGCGGTACTGCTTCTGGAGGAGCATCGTGTCGCGGATCATGCAGTAGGGCGTCTCGATGGAGAGCGAGGCGCAGCCGACGGCGTCGCGGACGAAGTCCCCGAGGCGCGGCAGGGGCCAGCGCGAGGGGTAGTTTCCCGTTCGTCCGAACGGCTCGGCGGCGAATTCGAGTCCGAGCGCCTGGGCGAAGAGATTCAGCCAGGCTTGGTTCGCCTTGTCGAACTCGGGCGTTGTCGTCGCCGTGGTGAAGGCGTAGACGCCGTCGGTCTCGGAGGCGCCGGGGGCGTGCAGGTCCAGCACGAGTTCGGGCTTGCAGCGCTGCGCCCAGCGCTGGATGTCGCGGCGCATGACGAGCGTCTCGTGGCGCATCGGGGGATCGCCCCAAGCGCGGTTGAGATCGTGGGGGAAGGGATCCTTGCCGTAGGCGCCGCCGACGACGTCGTCGAGGTTCGCGAAGGGGACGATCCAGACGCACCAGTTCACGGGCTTGGCGCGCGAAAAAGCCTCCAACATGCCGTCCAGAACCCAAGAGCCCGGCGTCTCGCCCGCGTGCTGGCGGGCGAGGATGTAGAGACCGTGGGGGTTCGGGCAGGCGTCGCAGCCTTTGAAAATCGGGTTCGAGAGTCGCGGGAGCGTCTTGCCGCCCTGCGTGAGGCCGATGTCGCGCGAGGTCCAGTAGCCCTTGCAATGCTCGAGCGAGGTGGCCAGCTCTTCGCTCCCGTAGGGCATGCACAGAGCGAATTCCTGGGGCTCGATCGGGTAGGGGACGCTCCAGAAGAGCGTCTGGAGGCCATCGGAATCGATTCGCGCCTCGGGGGGCTTGAGGCGGCTCCAGGCTTTGCCGCGCTCCCGCACGACGGGGCGGATGGCGGCGGGGTTCGATCCGCCGAGGAGCGTGTCGAAGAACGCCAGGGTCAGCTTGAGTGTTTCCGGCGCGCCGGCGGCCGGCGGCGCCGCGTCGTGGTATCGGAAGTCGAACCAGAGGGCCTCCGTCCCGCCGCGCGGATCGGCGGAGAAGACGATCTCGGGCGCCTGCGCGTCGTCGCGAACGGCGAGAATCCGCGCATTGGCGCCGGGGAAACGATCCATCACCTTGAGTGCCATGACTCCTCCTTACAGCCCCAGGTCCGCATCGACGACGAGCACGGCGACGTCGCTGCGGGAGGGCTTGCGATCCAAGATTACGGTGACGCGGCAGATGCGGTCGGGGGAATCGCAGTCGGCGCAGACCCCGGTCCTGGCGCATGGGGTGTTCTTGTTCAGGCGGATCGTGTTGCCGGGGGCGGCGACGTCCTTGACGCGTCGAAGGGCTTCGGCGACACCGCCTTCGACGATCTTGTTGCGGCCGGCGACGAGGACGATCTTCGCGGGGCCGAAGATGGAGGCGGCGACGCGGTTGCCCACGCCGTCGACGTTGACGATTTCGCCACCGGCGGTGACGGCGTTGACGCCGCAGATGAACACGTCGCATGTCTGCTGGCGGCGCATGACGGCGATCTTCGCTTCGGGGGCGATGCCGGGGGCCGAGTGGTCGAGGATTTCGGCGCCGGCGGCGGCGAAGCGTTCGCGAACGCCGAGTTCGGCGACGGAGAGGGATCCGCCGAAGCCGACGGTCTTCGCGCCCGCGCCAAGTTCGACGAGAGCGTCGGCCGCTTCGGCCGCGGTGGCGCAGTAGCGGGCCGCGAAGCCGTGGCGGATCAGCGCGTCCACGGTGCGGCGGCACTTGCGTTCGGAGAGCTGGGCGAGGAGGGCTGCGGGTGTCTCGTTCATGCGCAGCAGTGTAGCACATTCGGGCGGATGTGCAAAGGACGGTCCTAGCGGCCGGGGGTCAGCAGATCGAGTGCGTACTGCATTTCGCGGGGGACGCGGTTGCGGGCGAGGGCGAAGGCGGAGTAGGCGACAATGAAGACGTCGGCGTCGGCGAGGGCGCTTTCAAGCTCGTCCTTGGCGGGAAGCTTGTTGGAGAACATGACGACGTCGGGGTAGGCGCCCGAGTTGCGGAGGGCGCATTCGAGCTGTCCGCAGAAGCTGTCGCCCAGAATGACGGCCTTGCCGGGGCGCGCGGGAAACGGCCCGAATATCGGATGGGGGTAGCGGTCGGGGGGGCGACGGTAGTGGAACGGAAGATTGAGCAGGGCGGCGATGTCGCGGTCGTTGACGTCGTACGGAACGGGCTGATACGCCATGCCGAGAACCGCGGGGGCGGGGAGGGCGTTCGTCGGCGCGGCGGCGTTGATCTGTCCGATCAGGTTCGTCGCGGCCATCGCGGCGCAATAGACGGACCAGTGCGTGCCGGTGTAGGGGAACATCGCGTCGGTGTCGAGGAAGGGGCGGCACATCGCGGCGCCGTTGACGTGCGGAACCCGGCCCGCGGCGAGGGCGTCGGCCAGGCCGCCGTAGAGGTCGAAACCGGCGGGAGCGCGGCTGAAGCGGCGGTAGCGCGGCGGGACGAAGCCGGGGCACGCCTCGGGCTTGCTCGGAGCGAGGATGACGCCGAAGGCGGCGCCGCGGGCTTCGACGGCGCGCTGGAGCGCGGCGGCGATTTCGCCGAACGCGCGGTGGTGGGCGGGCGTGTGGTACTTCGTCGGCGGGTTGAACAGGACGTCGAGATATCCCCGTTCGTAGAGAAACCCTTCGCGTCCCTGGATGACGTTGCCCGAGTAGCCGGCATGGTATTGGCCGAGGTTGACGGCGTCGAAGACGAGATGCTTGAACATGAGCAGTTCGCCGCGTCCGAAGTACTTGCGGTCGTAGTAGGCCTTGAGGTCGTTCTGGAGGGTGCCGGCGAGAAAGGCTTTCGCGGAGGCTTTTGGACGCGGCGCCTTGCGTTCGAAGCCGGCGACGTGCACGATGCCCCTCAGGCCCGTCACGCAGAGGAGCGGGGCGAAGAGGGCGGCGAAGACGGCGCCGATGTAGACGTTGCGGAGTCGGGCCATGGCTAGAACCTGAAGTAGATGAACGGGCTGTACTGGCTCGTCATGGCGAAGGCGTAGGCGACGAGGAAGACGGCGAAGGAGATCGCGGCGCCGGCGGGGCGGTGTTCCAACCTGGCCACGCGCGCGGGGAATCCGGGGTAGCAGAGGACGAGACCGAGGGCGCCGGCGACGAGCATGCCGTGGTGGTAGAAGCCGAGGGCGGGCCAGAAGGAGAAGAGGGGGTGCGCGGCGTTGCCGGCGAACATGATCTTGAGGAATGCCAGCGCGTAGTCGAGGGACGGTGCGCGGAAGAAGACCCAGCCGACGAGGACGAAGAGCCAGACGTAGAGGTTGCCGAGGACGGGCGGGATCCGCAGCGCGGCCAGACGCTTCGAGCGCAGCAGGAGGCGTTCGGCGGAGAGACCCAGTCCGTGGAGGAGACCCCAGACGACGAAGTTCCAGTCGGCGCCGTGCCAGAGACCGCAGAGGAGGAAGACGATGGCCTGGTTGAGGCAGGTTCGTTCGAAGGAGACGCGGTTGCCGCCGAGCGGGATGTAGAGGTAGTCGCGGAACCAGGTGGAAAGCGAGATGTGCCAGCGCCGCCAGAACTCGCGGATGGACGTTGAGCAGTAGGGGTGGTCGAAGTTCTCGAGGAAGTGGAAGTTGAAGACGCGGCCCAGCCCGATCGCCATGTCCGAATAGCCCGAGAAGTCGTAGAAGATCTGCAGGGCGTATGCGGCGACGCCGATCCACGCGAACGCGCAGGGGATTTCGGCGACGGGGGATTTGAAGACGGTGTCCGCCACGATGGCGAAGGTGTCGGCCAGCAGCACTTTCTTGGCGAGGCCGGAGGCGAAGCGCTGGAGGCCCGAGAAGACGTTGTCGGGGATCCAGCGGCGGTCCTTCATCTCGTCCCGGATCGTCGTGTAGCGCACGATCGGACCGGCGATGAGCTGCGGGAAGAGCGAGACGTAGAGGGCGAATTCGGGCAGGGATCCGGCGGTGCGCGTCTCGCGGCGGTAGACGTCGATCAGGTAGGAGAGGATCTGGAAGACGTAGAAGGAGATGCCGATGGGGAGCGGGATGGCGGGGTCGGGGATGGCCACGCCGGGCAGGCGGTTGAGGTTGACGACGATGAAGGAGAGGTATTTGAACGCGGCGAGGGCGCCGAGGTCGAGGACGACGCCCAGTGCGAGCAGACGCTTCGCCCGGGCGGTCGCACCGCGTTCGTGGGCGGCGGCGATGCCCTGGGCGATCGCGTGGTTCGCGCCGACGAGAACGAGCATGACGAGAACGGCGCGGGGCTCGCCCCAGGCGTAGAAGAACAGGCTCCCGACGAGCAGCACGGCGTTGCGGCGCGCAGGGGGTACGAGCAGGTAGACGGCCAGAAGGAGGGGCAGGAACAGACCGAGGAAAAGAGGGGAGGAAAAGACCATGACGGCCTTTCGAAGAGGGATGCGGGGCGATCAGACGGGCGGCGATGACAAACTGGCCGACATTCTAGCAGAACCGCCTTTGGGCTTCAATGCTTGGATTTTTTGGCGGAATTGTGATACGATTCGTGCCCTATGCGAGCGCAAATTGTGAAAAAAGCCGTGTATCTGATCGCCGCGGCGATGTTCTTCCCCATCCCCGTGGCATGATAGCCCCGGAGCGCACCGCCCCCGCCAACTTCACAGGAGAACGAATGAGTCCGAACATCACGCCCAAGGAGATGGCCGAGGCCCTGCGCCAGCACCGCGGGCGGCTGGTCGTCACCGCCCACGTCCGTCCGGACGGCGACGCCCTGGGCGCCGCGCTCGGTCTCGCGCTCGGGCTGCGCGCTGGTGGTCTCGACGCCATCTGCGCCGGCGTGGAGCCCATCGCGGAGGAGTACCGCTTCCTCGACGGCGTGGCCGAGATCGTGCCCGCCGTCGCGTTCGTCCCCGCGGAGGGGGACGCCCTCGTGGTGGTGGACTGCGGCGACACCTCGCGCATCGCCGAGGGCATGCGGCCGCATGCCGCCGCGCTGTTGCGCTTCTGCATCGACCATCACAAGAGCAACGCCGGATTCGCGCCCGTCCGCCTCATCGATCCCAAGGCCAGCTCCTCCGCAGAACTCGTTCTCGCGATCCTCGACGCCGGCGGCTTCCCCGTCGGTCGCGCGGCCGCCGAAGCCCTCTGGACGGGCCTCGTCACCGACACGGGGCGCTTCTCCTATCCCTGCACCGCGCCTTCCACGCTGCGCGCGGCGGCTCGCCTCGTCGAGTGCGGCGCCCGCTTCGACCTGATCAACGAGCGCGTCTACGGACTTTTCGAGTTGAAGCGCCTGCGCCTCCAGCGACGGCTGCTCGACTCGCTCGAAGTCAGCGCCGGCGGGCGTGTCGCGTTGGCCAGCCTCGGGCCCGCCGACTACGCGGCCGAGTCCTGCACCCATGCGGACTCCGACAATTTCGTCGACATTCCTCGCTCCGTCAAGGGCGTCCTCGTCGCCGTCTTCCTCCGCCAGGTCGATGCCGAGCCGTCCGTGAACGTCAGCCTGCGCACGCGCGAACCCTACGACGCCTCGCGGATCTGCGCCGCCTGGGGCGGCGGCGGCCACGAGCGCGCGGCCGGCGCGACGATCGCGGGACCGCTCGCGGAGGTCCGCGACAAGGTCCGCTGCGAGCTGGAAGCGCTTGTCTCCGCGTGAAAGCCTTCATCGCTCTCTCCGCCACACCATCCACACAACCATGAAAATCCAGAAGAACGACAAATTTCTCCTCATCGGCGACTCCGTCACGGACGCCGGCCGCAACCGTCCCGTCGCCGAAGGCCTCTTCAACCCGCACGGCACGGGCTATCCCAACGTCGTCCAGGGTCTCCTGACCTCCGTGTACCCGGACTACATGATCCGCGTCGTGAACATGGGCTGCAGCGGCAACACCGTGCGCGACCTCAAGGCGCGCTGGCAGGCGGACGTGCTCGACCTGCGCCCGGACTGGGTGTCCGTGATGATCGGCATCAACGACATCTGGCGCCAGTTCGACGTGCCGCAGATTCCCGAGGCGCACGTCCTCGAGCCGGAGTACGAGCAGACGCTGGAGGCGCTGATCGTCGCGACGAAGCCCGTCGTGAAGGGCCTCGTCGTGATGACGCCCGTCTTCTGGGAGCTGAACGCGCAGGACGCGATGGGGGCGATGGTCCGCCGCTACGGCGCGATCTGCCGCAAGCTGGCGGAGCGCCACGGCGCGATCTTCGCCGACGCCCAGGCGTACGCGGACGCGATGCTGCGCCACTGCCATCCGGCCTACGTTTCGTGGGACCGCGTCCACCCCAACATCCCCGGCCACAACGTGCTCGCTCACGCGCTGCTCGACGCGATCGGCTTCGATTTCAACCGCAAGGCATGAGGGTTGATCTGCGCCATCCGCGGCTGCGCCTCGCCCTCGCGTTCGCGACGGGCGCGGCGCTCAGTCTCGCGTTTCCGGGTCCGTTCCAGCAGTTCGGAATGGCGTGGTACGCGCTCGTGCCTCTGTTCATTCTGCTGCGCTTCGCGACGCCGCGCGAGGGCTTTCGCCTCGGCTTTGCCTTCGGACTGGGCTTCTGGCTCTGCTCGATCGCCTGGCTCATGACGCTGCGCAACAACGGGGGGCCGGTGGCGCTCGTGGCGTTCGGTCTCGTGGGCCTGAGCACCTGGTGCTCGCTCTTCGCCGGTCTCTTCGGCTGCGCCGCGGCGGCTCTGTGGCGGGGTGGCGACTCCGTCGCGGACGGATGGCGGCGGTCGGTATTCGAGGCGTGGAGACCGGCGGCGGCGGCGTTGATGTGGTGCGGTGCGGAGTACCTGCGCTCGACGTTGCTCACCGGGTTCGCGTGGAACGCGCTGGGCGTCTCGATGGTCGGGCTGCCGTTTCTCGCCACGGGGGGCGGCGGTCTGGACGCGGGCGGCGCGCGCCTCGTCCAGCGCACGATGCTGCCTGTCGTCCAGCTTGCGTCTCTCGGCGGGGTCTACGCCGTGTCGTTCCCGATCGCGCTGATGAACGGCGCCTTGGCCGGCGTGGCGGTGCGCCTGTACCGGAGCGCGCGCCGCAGTCCGTTCGCGACGCGCCGCCACCTCGACCTCGTCCTCGCGCTCGCCATGATGATCGTCGCGATGGGGTGGGGAGCCTGGCGCGTCAAGCGCCTGCGCGCGGAGGATGCCGCGGCGCCGACCGTGAACATCGCCGCCGTCAACCCTTCGATGCCTTGCGTCTTCGAGGCGAACGATGCCGACTGGGACGCGGCGTATGCCGCGCTGTGGCGCGACACGCGAACCGTGGCGATGTTCAAGCCGGATCTGACCGTGTGGCCCGAGACGGTGCTCTACGACAATATGCCGAGCCCGGAGATGGAAGCCGCCATGCTGGCCTTTGCGGCGGAGCTGGGCGCGCCGGTGCTCGCAGGCGGCACGGTGACGGCCACGAACGCCGCCGGGGCGCTCGTCGTCTACAACGGATCGTTTCTCTTCGGCACCCACGGCGTCGTCGATGGGGTGTACCGCAAGCAGCACCTTGTACCGTTCGGCGAATTCATTCCGTTCGACAAGACGCTGACTTTCTTGCAGCGGCTCGCGCCGGCGGGCGTCTCGTGCACGCCAGGCAGCGGGCCCGTGGTCATGCCCATTGCTGGCGGACGGGCGCGCGTGAGCCCGCTGATCTGCTTCGAGGACACGGTCGCCGGCCTGTCGCGCTCGGCGGTGCGGGCGGGCGCGGACATCCTGATCGCGCAGAGCAACGACGCCTGGTTCCGCGGTTCGGCGGAACCCGCGCAGCACCACGCGCAGGCGGTCTTCCGCGCCGTCGAGAACCGCGTCCCGCTCGTGCGCAGCTCCAACCAGGGCGTCAGTGCCGTGGTGACGGCGTACGGCGCGAGCGCGGAGGACGCCGGGGGCGGCTTCTTCGCACAGCCGGTTCCGCTGCCGATGCACCCGGGCGCGACGCTCTACGCCCGCGCGGGCGACTGGGTGTTTGGCATTCCGTGCGCCGTGCTGCTCCTCGGCGTGGCGGGCTGGCAGTTGCGGAGTCGCGCTGGCGATGCAAGCCGTGGCTGACACGTACTGGTTCGTCTTCCAGGACGGCATGCTCGTGCTGCCGTCGGCGGGCGGCACGGCGATTCTCGCGGCGCAGCCGCCATTGCCGCCAGCCGCTGATGCGTTGATGCATGATCTCGGCGCGATCGACGGGCATCCCTGCGTGGCGTATGCCGCGGAGGCGGCGCCGGATGCGGGGCGCCATGCGGCGATGACGCTGCGCGAGTCGTATGCGCGGCTCGAACGGCGCTTCTACGACAAGGCGGGTCTCGGGGCTCAGCTTCTGCACTGGGACGCGACGACGCGCTTCTGCGGTCGCTGCGGCGGCCGGACCGAGCGCCAGGCGACGATTCTCAAGCGCTGCACGGCGTGTGGCGCGGAGATTTTCACGCAGATCGCCCCGGCGGTGATCGTGCTGGTGCGGCGGGCCGACGAAGCCCTGCTCGTGAGGGCGCACAACTTCAAGGGGACGCACCACGGTCTTGTGGCGGGTTTTTTGGAACCGGGCGAGACGCTTGAGGAATGCGTGGTGCGGGAAGTGCGCGAGGAGACGGCGCTGGAGATCGAGAACGTGCGATACTTCGCGAGCCAGCCGTGGCCTTATCCTTGCGGCGTGATGGTCGGCTTCATGGCCGACTACGCCTCCGGCGAGATCCGCATTCAGGAAGAGGAGCTGCGGAGCGCCGCGTGGTTCCGCCGCGACGCGCTGCCCGAGCTTCCGCTGAAGCTCAGCCTCGCCCGCGCCCTCATCGACGCTTGGCTGGGCTAGCCTGCAAGCGGATGGACTTGACTCCAAGCGCCTGAAACCGATATTGTATACCCATTCACGCCGCTGGCGGCGAACTCAGGAGACCGTCCATGCCCCATTTTCTTCTCAAGACCACTGGCGCGCTTGTCGCCGCTTCGGCTCTCTTCGCCGCTGGAGGTTGCGCGCGCGAGACCGCGCCCGAACCCGAAACCGCCCCCAAACCCGCGGAAACACCCGCGCCAACGCCACAGGACCCCCCCATGACCGTCACCGTCGTCATCGAAACCTCGATGGGTACCATGCAAGCCGAACTCTACCAGGACAAGGCGCCCATCACCGTCGCCAACTTCCTCGCCTACGCCGACGCCGGTTTCTACGACGGCACGATCTTCCACCGCGTCATCCCCAACTTCATGATCCAGGGCGGTGGCTTCACCCCGGACATGGACCAGAAGCCCACGCGAGCCCAGATCAAGAACGAGGCCGCGAACGGCCTCAAGAACGCGCGCGGCACGCTCGCCATGGCCCGCACCCCGGTCGTGGACTCGGCCACGTGCCAGTTCTTCATCAACCACAAGGACAACGCCTTCCTCGACTACCAGGCGCCTACGCAGCAGGGCTTCGGCTATTGCGTCTTCGGCAAGCTGACCGAGGGTCTCGACGTCCTCGACAAGATTGCCGCCGTGCAGACCGGGCGGCACCCGACCGGTCATGGCGACGTGCCCCGCGAGCCGGTGACGATCCTCTCCGTCAAGCGCGCGGCGAAGTAGTCCGCGCGTTCGCGCGCGACAGCCCCGGGAGCCCCCATGGCCGAACCCTGCGAAAAGCCCAGCGACCGGCGTCCCGACTGGGACACCTACTTCATGGACATCGCCCATGTCGTCGGCACGCGCGGCAACTGCTCGCGACGCCGCGTCGCGGCGGTCGTGGTCAAGGATCGCCGGATCATCTCCACCGGCTACAACGGCACGCCGCGCGGTGTCAAGAACTGCATGGACGGCGGGTGCGCGCGCTGCGCCAGCTCGGCTCCGTCTGGAAGCGGCCTCGGGGATTGCATCTGCTCCCATGCCGAGGAGAACGCCATCACCCAGGCCGCCTACCACGGCATCTCGACGAAGGGCGCCACGATCTACGTCACCCTCAGCCCCTGCCTGACCTGCTCGAAGATGATCATCAACGCGGGCATCCGCGAGGTGGTCTACGACGAGGAGTACGCCTTCAACGAGCAGACGCGCGCGCTTCTCGCCGAGGCCAAGGTGCTCTGCCGCCGCATCGAGCGCTATCGCCATCCGTCCCTCGTCCGCGACGGCGAGTAGGGCAGACCGAGACGACCGTTCCGTCTTCACGGCGTGAACGGCCTTGTTCTCATTGCGCGGAATGGCGGTGCGAATAAAGATTCATTTTTTGAAAAAAAATTCATTCGCCATGAATATTCCGGTTCCGGCCTGCGTCTAAGGGACGTAGCGAACGTGAATACACCATGCGAAAGCAGAAGGGAGTCGCCATGAAAAAGACAGCCTACATTGTCACCATGATTGCCGCCGCAACGCTCGTGGCGGCTCCGGTTGCGGCCCATGCCCGTCCGCATCACAGCGCGGCGGGCGCCGTGATCGCCGGTCTGGCCGTCGGTCTGGGCATCGGGATGATCGCCGCTGCGCAGCCCGCCCCTGTGCAGACCGTGGTCTACGAGCCGGCCCCGGTGGTCTACCAGCAGCCCGCTCCGGTGGTGTACGCGCCGCCTGCTCCGGTGGTGTACGCGCCGCCTGCTCCGGTGGTATACGCGCCGCCTGCGCCGGTGGTCTATGCACCGCCTCCTCCGCCGCCACCTCCGGTGGTCTACGTGCCGCCCGTGCAGACGGTGATCTACCGCGAGCCGATCTTCTACAGCCCTCCTCCTCCTCCGCGGTATCACCGGCACCACGACTTCGCGCCTCCGACGCCACCCCGCGTCTCGCCGACGCCTCCGCCGAGAGGTGGAAACGGCCTGCGCAGGCGGTAGCGGGTCACAGCCCCGGTGGAAGGTAGAGGCGTTGTCGGCCACCTTGGGAAAAGGGTTCGGGGTTGAAAAGCCTCCCGGCTACCCCAGCAGTTCATCCCAAGAACATCCAAGCCCGCGCCGAAGACGCATGACAGTTGTCAGGAGGACGTTGGATTGGCCCATTTCGAATTTCTGAAGAGTGCGGATGTTCAAATTGGCACGTTCCGCCAATGACTCTAGCGTGATTTTACGCACCATCCGCGCTCTTCGCAGGTTTGCGCCAAAGATTTTGAGCTGTGCCTGAATTTCACCCCCGCCAGCCAGTAGTCAGCGCAACGCGCTGACTACTGGCTGGCGGGGGCGCGACCTGTATCATTCATGCGGCAAGTTATGCCGTATCATTCAGTATAGCGCCACGGCATGACGTTCCATATTCGTTCTAAATCTCGAAGCGCATTGTGACATACTTCCTCTTACCTCATTTTCGTACACCTTAAGTGCCCCCAGCGGAGGGGCGGAGGGTCTGGCAGGGCAGACGCATCAAAAATTATGACGACGGTTCCACCGCGCGCCCGGGGCCCAGCTTCGGACGGGGCGCGGAGA